>JBMZDF010000185.1:0-7044 GCA_049614105.1 Promineifilaceae bacterium (SeqCode) | reverse complement strand
CGAGGTGTGGGTTGGGAATGGCATCGCACGGATCGTGGGGAATCGTTAGCGATTCTCAATGGCGCGTGTTTCAAATGGGTTAGTAACAATAACGTAGACTGAGCTTGTCGAAGTCGCAGTGGTGTGTCGCTCTGGCTTCGACAGGCTCAGCCACCGACAGGCTCAGGCTCAGGCTTCGACAGGCTCAGGCTCAGCTACCGACAGGCTCAGGCTCAGCCACCGACAGGCTCAGGCTCGGCTCAGGCTCAGGCTCGGCTCAGGCTTCGACAGGCTCAGCCACCGCTTTGACTCAAATGAAACACACCCTTTATCAATGACAGATGGGTGTTATGGATAAATGATTTGGCTCTCGATTGCTGCCCATTCTTCGGCCGAAATCCATTTCTCAACCGTTTCGCCAACCCGTTCTCCCACAACTCGATAGCCGATTGTCCAGCCGTCCTCGCGGACAATCGGAAAGAGGGCAAATCGGCCGATGCGGTCATCATTTAGCTCGATTAGATAAACAGGACGTGCACGCAGTTGGTCTTGCACCGCAACCCAACGCACATAGCCGGGTGCTGGGCCGGGGGGGTCTTCGTCAATTGAAGGCCAAACCAGTTGAAACTCAGGGTGCAGGTTTTCGGTCCACGCGACATAGCGGATTGCCCACGTGACCACGAACCCATCTGTGCCGGGGAAGGGTGCAATCAAATACGCATCATCCTCGAACTGATTGAGTAGATCGCGGGCGGTCCAGTGCCAAATCATGTTGCCACTTTGGTCAACGAGCGGCCGATTGTTTTGAAACGTTGCATAGCTCAGCACAAAGGGCATGATGAACAGGCTGGCAAGCAGCAGGGGGCGTAAGGTCAAGCGATATGTTTCAGGCCATTCGGCCGAAACGCGCTTCGCCACTTCCCAAACAACCCATAACCCAACCCCGATTAACGGCGCAAAAATCACAATCACGGGCGACATAAAATCAGCCCAGTCTACGATGTCATAAGAGACAACAAAAAACCATTCAGACAGCAGCGCCAGCAGAAACATGCCGCCAACGCGCCAGCGCGTGCGCAGCAGATGCCACAGACCAATGCCGCCCAAAATGATGCCCGACGGCCAAATGCTGAGCGAAAGTTGATACCCTGTGTCGGCCCAGCGTTGGAGGTAATATTGCGGCTGAACGCCAAAGGCAAGCCCTAGCTGTCGCCAGCGAGCGCCAGAGAGAAAGTCGAGTAATTCAGACCAGTCGGTGGGGCAATAGTTGCAGAAGGCGGCGGGGCCGTTGATAAATGCGCGGAGCGGCACAAGCAGGTAGAAGGAGGCGGCGAATAGGATGAGGAGGATGGTGTAGATGAGGGATTTCGGCCGAAGCAGCACCGAACGATCAACCGTCCACACAAACCACACCCACGCAGGAATCAACACCATAGTCGGAACCTGCACCGTAAACGCCAGCGAAAAAATCAGCACGCTCCAATAATAGTAGCGACGATGGCGCGTTTGCTGCCAAGTGACCAGCAGCAAAAAGGTCATGACCATTAGCAGATTAAACAGGATGTACAGCTCGGAATAAGTTGCTTGGAACCAAAAACGCACTGCGCCACCCAACAATAGCCCAGACAGCAGCCCCACACCGCTGTTTCCCGTCAGGCGATACACCAAACGCACCACAAGCATCACCGTCAGCGCGGCAATGACGGCGTTCATCAGATTGAGCCGCCACGCCAAGTTATCCCCGTGCGCCCCGTAAAGCCCGATGCTGGCAAAGGGAATGGCGCTGAACAGTTTGCCAAGCAAAATATACAGTGGATGCCCTGGCGGGTGCGAAATGCCAAAGGTGGCGATAGTGGTCTGAAACTCAACCGAGTCGAGAAACGGCCCCACGCCGGGCTGTACCGTTGGGTAGTAGTTGTAAAGTGAGTAAAGCGCCGCCGCAATCGCTGCTAACCATCCAGCTGCGGAGTTGTGAAGGGTGCGGGCGATTTGCCCACGCTGGCTATTTCCCATCTCATCAAGAGTGGGCTGAGAACTTAATGATCTTGAATCTACCTGCATGTTGCAAAGTTTATCATTATCTTGTGATGCGTCGACTTTCAGGAGCTTGGTCATTGGTGTGGGGCTGGTTTGGGTTTGAAATTCGGCCGAAGCACACACGAAACCCACCCAGTCACCAAAGTGGTTGCATAAGCGTTGCCATATTTTTGGTCTCACTGCTTACTTTGATGTGAATCGGCGTTGAGCACACTTGTGAATTCTGTTACAATGCAGGTTCGCTCAACTTTGGTTGAGGCATTACACCTGTCACCCATCCATTTTACCAAACTGAATGACAATTAGAGTTGCTAGTCGTTGGTTGCTAGCTGCTATTGAAAGCCGCCTTTGCTGAACTAGCTGCTAACCACTATTTACTTGCCACTGCTTCGACATGATTGAAAGAACTGATTTACGAAACATCGCCATTATCGCCCACGTTGACCACGGCAAAACGACCCTAGTAGACGGCATGCTCCAGCAAGCCAAAGTTTTCCGTGAGCACCAGCAAGTGCAAGAGCGCGTCATGGACAGCAATGACCTAGAACGTGAGCGTGGTATCACGATTTTGGCCAAGAATGCTGCCATCACCATCAATGATGAAAATGGCAATCCAGTCAAAATCAACATTGTCGATACCCCTGGCCATGCCGACTTTGGCGGTGAGGTAGAGCGTGTCTTGAATATGGTGGATGGTGTGCTGCTTTTGGTGGATGCGGCCGAAGGCCCGATGCCTCAAACGCGCTTTGTGTTGCGTAAGGCGCTTGAGAAAGGGCTGCGGGTTATTGTGGTCATCAACAAAGTTGACCGCCGCGACGCGCGTGCTGATGAAGTGCTCGATATGACGTTTGATCTGTTTATCGATCTGGGCGCTTCTGACGAACAAGCTGATTTCCCCGTCATTTATGCGGTTGGTTTGGAGCAACGCGCTGGTTATGATGAGTCGTTGACGCCTAATTTGAAGCCGCTGTTTGAAACGATTTTAAAAGAGGTTCCACCTCCCACGGTTGATGTCAATGCGCCGCTGCAAATGTTGGTGACAACGCTTGATTACAATCAATACAAAGGGTTGACGGCTGTCGGCCGAATTTTCGCTGGCAGCATGAAATCGGGCCAACAGATTGTGCGTATCTCAGTCGATGGTGGACACCACAACGAACGAGTGCGCTATTTGGCAATGGTTGACGGCGTGACGCGCACGGAAGTGGGCGAGGCAATGGCCGGCGATATTGTTGCTGTGACAGGGCTTGAAGCGGTTAACATTGGTGAAACGCTGGCCTCTACCGACGACCCAATTGCACTGCCCGTTATTTTGGTCGATGAGCCAACGGTGCGGATGCGCTTCTTTGTCAACGTTTCGCCATTTGCGGGGCGCGAAGGCAAATTTGTCACCTCACGCCAAATTCGCAAGCGTCTTTATGATGAGCTCAAGTCAAATGTTGCGATGCGGGTTGAGCCAACCGACAGCGCCGACACATTTGTTGTTTATGGACGTGGGGAACTGCATCTCGCGATTTTGATCGAAACGATGCGACGCGAAGGATACGAATTTGCTGTCTCTGGCCCACAGGTTGTTTTCAAAGAAGATGAAAACGGGCACAAACTCGAACCGTTTGAAGAAGTGCATGTTGAATGCACCCAAGAAACGGTTGGTATCGTCATTGAAATGATGGGCAAGCGCAAAGGCGAAATGCTCAACATGGAAGATGGCGGTGGCGGACAGGTGAATCTAACTTATGTTGTTCCCACACGCGGCTTGCTAGGGTTCCGTCATCAGTTTTTGACTGCGACACGTGGCCTCGGCACGATGTACACAATTTTCCACGGTTATCAAGCGATGGTACGCACCGAGTTTGAAACCCGTGCGCGGGGTTCTCTCGTTGCTTGGGAAATGGGAACGACCACAACCTTTGGTCTGGTCAATGCAGAAATCCGTGGCTCGCTGTTTATTGGCCCAGGTGTGGATGTTTATGAGGGCATGGTTGTCGGTGAACACCAACGCCCTGGCGATATGGGCATCAACGTGTCCAAAAAGAAGCACCTCGACAATATGCGCAGTGCTATCCGTGACATTGACGTCAAACTAACCCCACCGCGTCAGATGTCCTTAGATGAGTGCATCGAATATTTGGCAGAAGATGAACTCTTGGAAGTAACGCCTAAAAACCTGCGGATTCGCAAGCAAATTTTGAACACAAGCCTGCGCGAACGCGCTGCAAAGCGTAAGAAGGCAGCAATAGCTGGCTAGTTGCGTTTCTTCGGCTTGAAGATTAGACGCCTCAACGAGATGTTTTGCTCTACTTAATTGGTAGGGAGGCATTTTCGGTGAGGCGTTTTTTGTTTTCAGCAATTCTAGTAGGATTTAGTGAAGGTGAGTTATTCGCTTGTGGCGTTCTTGAAATTTGAGAGAATACACTCTAACAGAACTGTAGAAACACGGAAAATATTAAGTTTTTGAACGCTTGCTATATGGATTTAGTAAAAACGCCATTGGTTATATTTGGTTGTGCATACACTGCCTTTTTATTTATATTGGTCGGGTGTGCTATCCCTACTGCGCCCACCCCTGAGCCGATTACTGTAACTGAGGTATATACGTTTGAGGATGGGGCTGAGTTTGTGGTGACACGTGTTATTACCGATCCTTCGCAATCCTATCTGCCAACCCCCATTCCTACCATCCCTATTCCAGAATCTTTAGTCGAGTTGGATGTTGGCATTTTAGGCGGATTCAGGTCACGCGATCCGCAGCTTGCGGCTGGTGACAACACGCTTAGCCTGATGGAAAACCTCTATGTGGGGTTAACACGTTTTAGTGAGGCAACTGGAGAGATTGAACCACAGCTTGCGACCGATTGGAATGTTTCGGCCGATGGGCTAATCTGGACGTTTAACCTTCGTAATGATGTGTTTTGGGTGCAGGCCGCAACGCTGGGCGAGCCTGTTTTTAACTTTGGCGAAATCGATCCCCAGCTACTGGTTGATATTGAAGCGATTCGGTCTGTCGTTGCGCAAGATGTCGTGTTTGCTATCCAACGCGCCTGCAACCGTCGTTCAGGTATCCCTGATGCCTTTATTTTGTTTGTGATCGAAGGGTGCGAAGCGATTTATCAGCTAGCGAACCCAACGCCAGAAGAGGTGGCGGTGGTGTCGGTGAAGGCGCTTGATGACCATACGCTGGAGGTGCGTTTGCGAGAGCCAATTGTCTCGTTTTTGGCGATGACGACGTTGCCTGTGTTTCGGCCGATTCCGGCCGACCGTATTCTCGATGAGGACATAGATTGGCTCGAAGACGAGGATTTTGTAACCAGCGGGCCGTTTGTCCTTAGCCCAGTGTCTGATCCCGAACGCGAGTTGGCCCCCGTCACTATTTTGCAGCGTAACCCCCATTGGCCCAGCGACCTGTTTGGGGCGTCACCCGATGGCACAAACGAACTGCCCGAACGTGTCAACCTCTATCAGTTTAGAAGCACACAATCCTCCTTGAACGTATTTGATGATGATTTTCTCGATCTGTCACCATTGCCGCGCACATTGATCAGCGACTTTATTCGCCCCCCGTTTGTGCCGCCGACGTTTATTGCGCGTTCAGATGTTTACTATGTGGGGTTCAATTTTGACAGCCCCGCGTTTAGTTTGCCCAAAGTGCGACGTGCATTTAGCGCCGCAATTGACCGTGAACGCCTGTTGCGAGAGGTTTACTCTCAAAGCGGCTTGCCTCTGCGCCATCTTACCCCGCCAACCGCCACTGGCGCTCCGCCTTATGATGAGGTCGGGGTCAATTTTAGCCCTGACTTTGCCTTTTTTGAGCTTGCAAACAGCGGGTACGTCGCTTGTCAAACGATTGGCGATATTCGTTATTTAATTAACGCAACCGATATTGCTTTGCAGCATGCGGAGTCGTTGATTCGGATGTGGGTTGAGGAATTGGGCTGTGCCGAGAGCCAGTTTAAGATTGAACAGGTTCAGTTTGGAACGCTGCTGGCACGCACGCAGCCAGATGCTGCTGAAGCACGACCCGATCTGTTTGATTTAGGATGGTCGGGCTTTTACCCTGATTCACATGATTATTTGAGTGCCGTTCTTCACTGCCGCAACGGTGCAAATCGCCAAAATCGCCCTTGCGAGGAAATCGACGGATTTATTGACGCCGCAGTACGAATGCGAGATCCAGCCGATCGAGCGGCGTTGTATCGTCGTATCGAGGCTGACTTTTTTAGTGATGATGGCTCCCATCCCATCATTCCGCTGTATGCGGACGGCGCGTATCAACTGGTTCAGGACTGGATTGTTCCCAACTGGACTGAACCTGAGACGGGTGAAGCGCAGATAATCGGCCGATTTAGCGGCGTACGGTACGATAGTTTCTTAATCAATCAAACGCTGAAACTGCTAGAGCGCAGTCAGTAGAAAAAGGGTCAGTCGAGATTCAAAGCGGTTCATGACACCCTAAACCTGTTTTTGATATGCAACAATTTCAACAGTTTGCGAGAGATTTGAACATTGCGTTAAACGCGACGCAACTAGACCAGTTTGCCCAGTATCAGGCGTTGCTGATCGAGTGGAACCAGCGCATGAACCTGACCCGTATCATTGAGCCACAGGCTATTTTGATCCGCCATTTTCTAGACTCCCTGAGCTGTCAACAGGCTACGGGCGATTTGAGTGGTTTGTCATTGATTGATGTCGGAACAGGGGCGGGCTTTCCTGGACTGCCGCTCAAGATATTGTTTCCCACATTGAAGCTAACGTTGACAGATAGCGTTGCCAAGAAAACACATTTTTTGCAGGCGGTGGTGCAGGCGCTGGGGTTGACAGATGTAACGGTGTTGGCTGAACGCGCAGAAAGTTTGGGCCAACAGCCAGCCCATCGTGAGCGGTACGATTGGGCCGTTGGACGCAGCGTGGCGCATTTGAGCGTACTGGCTGAGTATTTGCTGCCGCTTACAAAAGTTGGCGGCGCGATGCTGGCGCGTGTTCTGGGCCAGATGGAATACGGCGCTTCGGTTGCGGCGGTTGGTCTTGCGG
>JBMZDF010000184.1:0-10741 GCA_049614105.1 Promineifilaceae bacterium (SeqCode) | reverse complement strand
TCTGAGCAACCATCAAAGCATTAAAATTAGGAGGCGCTATTATCTAAGTCACTAAGTAAACCCTAGCGGTCTATCTCATTTAATGAGTTTGTTTGTGCTGGATAACTTCCCTTTTGCGCTAAGGCAACATAGAGTTAGCGATGCTCCCATGATGAAGAACACGAGCATACGCTTTGCAAGCGCACAGCATACACAAACGAGTTGATCTACAAGCAGCCAATCCGACTGCATCGTAAACACTCAAACCAAACCATAAAGGGCATCGAACGCCCCAAACACAATATTTAATGGAACCGACGATCTTTTTCTCGCCAGTTCACGCCTCTGCCTCAGGTCCAACCTACCTACCCTCATTTATCATCCTCCTGCTCGCTTTTAGCGTTCCGATCTTGCTCCGAAAAGTAAATAGACGCTACTATGTACCAGTCGTCGTTTTGGAGATCATCATCGGCGTTATTGCGGGACAGGTTGACCTTGCATTTTTTGGGGGAACTTTACTCAATGACACCTTGCTCCCTATCCTATCTGAAATAGGATTCGGCTTTCTGTTCTTTGTAGCAGGCATGGAAATAAATGTTGCCGCCCTTGCTCCAGACAATACTCGTGGCAGAACCTTTAAGGATCGCCTCGCATCGCCGTTGCCGCTTGGCACAGCTATCTACCTCGGCACAATTGTCGTTGGTTTAATCTTGACGTTCATTCTGTTCCAAATAGGCATCTTGCGTGCGGGCAATTGGGGATTTATGGCAGTTGCGCTTGCCCCCTCCTCGCTGGGCATTATTTTGTCTGTACTCAAGGAAAAAGGGTATGCCAGCCGCCATTTCGGCCAAATTCTTCTTGTTGGCGCAACGGTTGCTGATTTTGGAACCGTGTTGTTGCTGACTGTCTTGCTAACCTATTTTGAAAGTGGCTTAGACCTACGGCTTTTACAAATCAGCTACATCTTTATCGCGTTTGGGGTTGCCTATTGGGTTCTCAATTACCTTTATAGTCGGCCGAATGCCAAAGGCGTGCTTGCTCGCGTCAATACAACCACATCACCTGTCAAACTGCGTTTTGCTTTCATGATATTCCTCGCGTTCATTGCCCTTTCGCAAGCAATTAACGCGAAAATTGTGCTTGGCACATTTATGGCGGGGCTACTCGTTAAAATGCTCTCTGACCATGATGATGAGGAGACGCTGCATGAATTAGAGGCCATTGGTTACGGGTTCTTTGTCCCATTGTTCTTTATCATGATCGGCGTGCAGCTTGATTTGAATGCGCTTGTCAACGGCTTCGGCGACATCGCACTGATGATTCCTGCACTGTTGGTTGTCGCGATTTTGGTCAAGGTCATTCCAGGTCTGCTGCTGCGGCTCGTTTTGCCAATGAAGGAGACGATTGCAGGGGGTATGTTGCTCACCGCCCGCTTGTCGCTAATCGTCGCAACGGCTCAAAGTGGATTCGATGCGGGGATATTTAGCGCAATTGATGAAGCGGCCGTTATTCTATTGGCGATGTTAATGGCAACCATCGGCCCGCTTTACTTCAATCGAACAATGCCGAAACCAGATGAGGATATGCCGCCACCCATCATCGTATTGGGCGCGACCAAGCTTGGTTTGGAGTTGGCAACACAGCTTGAAGGGCACGGGGAACCAGTTGTGATCGTGGACGATCACGCAGGTCGTCTCAAAACCGCAACTGATGCAGGGTTTACGGTTCAGCAGGGGGTTGCAGATGAAGTCGATTCTAGGATTGAGGAATTGCTTGATTCGGCCGAAAAAATCGTCAGCGCCTACACCGACACCGACCGTAATTTCAGACTCTGCAAATTTATCAAACACCACTACGGCACGCCCCACGTCGTCGCCGAAGTTGACACCGTTGCAGCCATTAGCCAATTTGCCCGTCACGGCATTGCGGCCACCAACCCAACCGTTGACCGCACCGCCCTGCTAACGCTGCTCACCCGCAACCCAACCTCCTACGAACTGCTCACCCGCATCGATGATGATCGCGAGGTTCATGAGGTCACTGTTCACAATCCCGCCTTCTTTGGCAAAACGCTGCGCCAAATTCACCTGCCCAACAGCAGTAATTTGATTATTATCGCCGTCCAGCGACGCCACGTTTTGTATTTGCCAAATGGTGATTTACGACTTGAGGAAGATGATGTTGTCACAATTGCAGGCCCCAAAGGACATGGGCCGCAATCGTTCCAAATTTTCTCAAAAGAAGGGCTGCTTGATTAGTCAGTAAGTACGATTTTAGATTTACGATTGACAAGGTTTGTCAATCGTAAATCGTCCCTTGCAGATTTCCTATCATCGTAATCGAACAATGTCACTCTGTGCAAAAATAGTATCCACCGCTATTTGCAACGCTGGCGCGGCATAAAGCTCAGGTGGCACAGAAATATCAGCCAAATATAGTTCACCAATCTGGCTTGCAACCGTGTTTGACAACAGACCCTGTTTGGGCAAAGCGAGCGTCATTGTGGCCGTCGCCTGAATCGCAGGGTCAAAAACTTGGCCAGTCGTTGTGTCGACGCCAGATGGGGCGTCTAAAGCCAAAATTGGTGTACTCGTCTGATTCGCCCATGCAATCATTGCGCCAGCACTCCCACGCGGGTTGCCACGCAAACTATAGCCAATCACCCCATCCACAATTAAGTCTGGTGTGAGAGGATATTCGGCCGAATCTGACACCTCAACCCGAACCCCCATACGCTGAATCACATCTAGTTGGTGCGCTGGGATCGGGTTGAAATTTTCGGCCGATTTTGTCACAACCACTTGTACATCTGCACCCCAATTGTGCAGCCGCCGCGCACAAACAAGCGCCCCGCCGCCGTTGCCGCCCGTCCCCGCCAGCACAACCACCCGCTTCCCACGCGGATCGCCATCCAAAAAGCGCACCCGCGCCAAATGTGCCAAATTGCGCCCTGCGTTCTCCATCATCTGAATCAGTTCAATTTTGTAATCAAACATCATCGCTCGATCGACCTCAATCATCTGTTCCATATCAACAAAAGGCACATTTTCAACGAAAGGAAATTCTTCCATAATCACTCCAATCAAAATAGTTGAGTAGGTCACAAAAACAGGTTGACTGAAATACTCATAAACGAACCTACTGCCTTACGAATCTGCTAACCGACTCAAAATCATGCTGGCAACCTGCTTTGCACTCGCCGCAGCGGCGTCAGCCAACATGCCTTCACCACCAACCCAATCGCCAGCCACATACACGTTGGGAAACTCAGTTTTAGACGGTGGGCGTGGTTGATCATAACGCAGGATACCGTGGGCAACCGTGATACGCGGTAAGTATTCTTCCACTTCAACAAAATCGCGCCAGCCTGGTTGGGTTTGATCAAAGAGTGTTTCTAATTCGGTGCGGTCTTTTTCGGCCGAACTGCCCCAATCAGGCGACAAATACAACATCGCATGCATCAACCCACCCCCCTGCGGCGCAAGTTCCGCCGCCGCCGAGTGCAGCGAAAAGTAGCTAGGTCGATCAATCCCGTTGGCAAACGTCACCTTCGGACGAGGTACTTTCGACAAGCCCACGGTCAATGACGCAACCCGCGCCGCATGCAGATGCTGCGTTTTTTCTGCCAACGATGGGACAAGTTTCACCGCCACAGGGGCTGGCACAGCTAAAACAATATGCGTCGCTTCAATTTTGGTTCCATCGGCCAACGTCACCGCATCTGCCTCAACCTGACGCACAGGCGCTTGGCGCACAATCGTCGCGCCTGCTGACTCAGCCTGCGCGGCCAGCAAATCGATCCACTGCTGCCAACCGCGATCCAAATACAGCACGTTCTCGCCCAACGCCATTTGTAGCTGCCAAATTACGGCTCCAGCGCTTACCGTTCGATCATTGGCATAAGTTGCCAAGCGCCCCAAAGATTGCATCAGCTCGATAATTGCAGGCGATGAGACGTTTTTATCTAGCCACTGTTGCCACGGTGTTTGCTGCAATTCGGCCGAATCAGCCCGCAAAACCTTCAGCATCGCCCCACCCATCCGCAGCTTATCTCCCATCGACAGCAGTGTTGTCTGCAACACAGCTCGCGGCGTCCCTGGATAGATATGTTTTTGTCCTTGTTTAATGGCTAGCCCATGATGATCGACAATGGGGAGATTGCCTGTGGGGTGAATGTTGAGTTCGGCCGAAATTTGCGCCGCCGCTCCTTGTTTATACAACGCATGCGCCCCCACATTCAAATAAAACCCCTTTTCCTGCCGCGTCATCCCGCGCCCACCCAACCGCTTGCTCCGCTCCAGCAGCACCACCGATCGCCCACCTCGCGCCAACAAATTCGCGGCAATCAATCCAGCAACACCACCACCTACAACCACACAATCATATCGTTCAGCCAACATCAGTCGCTCCATTTAACAGATCGGCTAAACAGCCAACCCATACGCAATTGTCCTTTTATAAACATTGACGAGCAACCACCCTCACTTGTGACAAAAATCACAACCAACCCTTCCCCAGCAGATCAAAAAAGCCCTCAAACGAGAGCTTTTACAAAATTATTTAAGCCAGATAAAAATCAAATTGCCCTGTTCCCTAACGGAGGCAACGCCTGTAAAGACGCCCCGCTGGGACGTCTTGAATTGACCTCACCCAAACCTAATCAAAGTCAAAAAACGCCGCCTTATCTCCTGTCATCTCCAAATAAGCGACCGCATCCCCATTCCGCGCCTGCACAATCGTCATCGGGGCCAAATCAAACCCGCCCAGCGTCGTCGCCAGAAAGTCCTCGCTCCCGTCTAGCTTATGCGTCAGCGTCATCTCTTTCCGCGCACCGCTTGCCGTGTTCAAAATATCTTCTGTCAAGCTCGCCATCCGCTTCAAAACAGGCTCCGTCTCTCCCGTTGTCGGATCGGTCATGCTCAGCACAGTCTCATGCGCAAACATAATCTCGGTGCCTTCCCCCAACAGTTCAGCCCCTTTGGCAACCAAATCAGTCAGTGGGCTAGCCAGCGACAAGTCAGGGCACTCAATGATCGGGTCTAGCGGCGGATGAATGCGATCTTTGACAATTGGATATTCTGTTTTGTACACATCATTCGTCAGACCATTGATCATCATCGCAACCCCTGGCTCTACTTCCATGCCGTGAATCAGCTTCAACGCTTCTTGCGTCTGGAATGCCGCCACAATCGACGCGCTAGTAGGTGTCGTTGGAACTTTCCCCTGCAACACATTTTGACGCGCCAAAATAGGGCATGAGTAGCGCAAACCAATAATTTGATAATCACGTTCGCTCAGCGTCGACTCGTAATTCGCACCGCGCCCTGGCCAAAAAACACGCACAATTCCCATTAGCTCCTGAATCGCACCGTCAACCCACGGACGATCAACCGCCTGACTAAAACGGTCAATCGAAAGCCGCGCTTCACGATTGTCTAAACAACCCACAATCGCATCGACATGCCGAAAAACACCATGCCCTAGCTCATGATTGATGTCCCCATGAAACGTCTTGACGTTAACATCAGGATTCAACCCTTTGATCGCTTCGGCCGCTACATCAACCTTACGACGCCCGCGATCTTTGGCGCGAAACAGCACCGAACGGCTCAAATTACCATCTTCGATCGTGTCAAAATCAGCAATAATCAAATTGCCGATTCCCATCAGCGCCAAATTTTTCAGCACCTCATTCCCAAGCGCCCCAGCACCCACAACGAGCACGGTCGCATTGCGAACCACGTCCTGCTTCCACCAGCTAATATAACCAAACGTATGATAACGATCCGCATCTGGATCAGTAATGACAATTGTTTTTTGTTCTTCCATCGTATGTTGAACAGACTGTCGCGTCTGTTCCTGCTACAAACGAACTAATAAGTCCGTTCACTATAAATTTCTGAATAGGATCTGCTCACCACGATTCAGACTTTGAATATTGCCACCGTTCACCACAGCGTTTGCAATGATAACGATGAGAATACGTCACGGTCGCCGTCACACGTCCGCCATGAATAATCGGCTTGCCCTCTGGCTCTTTTGAGATCAACTCAATCGACTCGCTGTGACATGCGGGGCAAGTTTGCTTGTTGCGCGTCAGCCGCGCATAGAGCGGCACGCAGATCCAAACGATCAGCGCAACCGCAACCAATCCATTTAACAGACTAGTCATTAGGGAACAAGCCGCGAGTAAAACGCAAGTTCAAATTCAGTGCGTTCTGCATTCAGCGTAATCCGTTTACGCTCGCGGTTGCCGCCAAATCCGTGCGGCCAGTGACAGGTTACTTCATAGGTTACCCCTGCCCCATGTTTGACAGGGACCGAACAGCGGAACAGGCCGCTATCGTTTGTTGTGCCAGCCACTTCTTTTTTACTGCCCTTCACGCGCACTCCAATCTGCACCGCAGGTAACGGATGCCCATTCGGATAATCCATCACGCTGACCAGCAGGCGCGTGCGGCGTCCTGTGTTTGGCACGGGGGGGCCTGCGTTGCGTCGCATGTTGTCGAAAGCGCGATCGGCCGAATCAACCGCCGTATTGACCGCCCGCTGCACATTCTCACGGGTCACATTTTCACGCACTGCCTGCGCCGCCTGTGCTGCCGCATCAGACGCCCGTTGCGCGGCACGACTCAACGACGATTGTTGTCCAGCAGGACGCGGCACAACTCGCGACTCGCCCACAATCCGAATGGCTGGCTCAGCCTCAATTCGTAAAGGTGTAGGTGTAGGCGCGGTTGGCACATCTTCAATCGTAATCTCAATCGGCACACCGCGCTCAATCGCTGATGTGCTTGGCTGCGGTAAGGGCCGGTTCGGATCAATCGCAACAGGCTCATTATGCTCAAAATAACGCACAGGAACTGATGAGCGCGTCACAGGTGTACTTTTTCTCCCTGTTTCTTGCTCCACACGCCCTGTTTCACTGGCTACATAAGCCAGTGCTCGCGCCAGTTTATCACGCTCCGTCGCGCTGCGAAGCACCTGCGCACGCAGCCACGCAGCCGTTTGATGTACAACCTGCCCCGCAGGACTAAACTGGTTCGGTGGTGATCCAGGATCTAAATTCTCAACAGGATAATCAAGCTTGTACGCATACGCCATCAGCGCCAGCGCCAGCCAGCTAGGTGTCGCAGATTGCGAACTGGGTGCAGGTCGGAAGCTTGACACTTTCAACTCACCACTACCCACCAACTCAACCAGCGCGATCCGCACCGTTGCCGCATTGCCCATCACGCGCCGAAAATCATTCAGCGTCGTTTCGTCCAGCGCATTCATCGCTAGCAGCAATGCCTTTGTCCGCGACTCGGTGACAGACGCACCATTTTCCTGCGCCAGCCATGTCGCTAGCCCATTCGCTGTTGCGTCCAACGCCTCATCTGAAATTGTCTTTATCCAACGCACGATCTCTTTTTGCATGCGGTTCTATTCCTATTTACACCCATCATGTATGGGCTAGCGAGGGCGAGACAAATGCGCTGAAAACCTGCCGATTGCAAGCGATTGACGCATTTGCCTAGCCTCTACAACATCATTCTTTGTTAATCCATCACCGCTCGTTCCCGTGCGGGCGCATCCTTTCTTGCTGCTCTGCTTCTAACAACTATTCGTTGTACCACACGCGAATCACTTGCAACTGGCGGCCCATTTGCGAAGGTGGCAATCCGAACGTTTCGATCTCATCCGTTAGCTGATAATTCTGCGCAGAGCGTGTCGCTACAAACAACGTTTCCACCGAAATCACATCAACCTGCTGTGCCGACAGCCACTGATTGACCGTTACCATCAAACTTTTCATCGTCTCATACGACTTCGGTAGTCCAAACATATTATGCTCAGCAACCTCTGGGGAAAAATCACGGAAATTAATCATTTTTATCCAATCACTCCCACTTGCTCCTACACTCCGCACGGAAACATAAACTTCGGTTGTGACTTGCTCCTATGCTCCGCGTGGGAGCCTCTTTTCTTGCCGCTCTGCGGCCAGTTCCGATTGTGCAAACCTTCCTAACGGGAGCGACAAAGGATGCATTCCACCGCAGAGCGGTGGAACGAGGGCAAGTTCAGATATGCAGTTTGCCGTAAAATAAGCTGCACATCAGATGATTAAAAGACGAGCTTTGACTCTAGGCGATCGAGACCTTCCCATGTCCGCATGAGCGATTCCATGTCGGAGATCGATTCGAGTTGTGGTTCCATTGCGGCGCGTAACTCTGGATTGTGGAGGCGACGGTCGTGCTGGCGCAGCAGGGGCTTGATGATGTGGTTGTTGAAGTCACGCTCGGCACGGGTCGCTTCTAGCCAGAAGAGACGGCGCAAACGTGGCAACAGATCATCATCACTGAACAAGTCCTCAACGATGCCAGCAAACAGCTTTTTGGTCTTGCCACCTACGTCGTCAAGCATGGACGCATAGCTTGTTTCTAAGTCAACTGGGGCTGACATTGCACTATTATTCCCACCAAACACATCATCAGAGCCGCTCAAGTTGATCTCAAAACTATCTTCGTCAAACTCAACGGCGGGTTCGTCGTCCAGAATATTGATGACAAATTCGTCCTCAACAGGTGTTGGCGCACTGTTAACAGCCGCAGGTTGTGCCACCGTTTGTCCACCGCTGATCGCGTTGTCGAGTAGCACCTCGTTTGACTGAAGTCCTTCCGTTGCTGTCGCAGTTAGACGATGGTGAACTGAACGATCGCTGCGCATCAATTCGTACATGACCGCTTGCTCACAGGTTTGGCGGAAGCTGACGGCGATGCGGTTGATGAGTGATTCGAGCGCAGCTTCGGCCGAAAATGCCTGCCCATGCGCCGTCGGTAACGTAAACTGATACCCTTGCTCAAACGTCGCACGGCCCAAACGAGACTTAATCTCATGATTAGCCAGCGTGCGCTTTAGCTCATTCGTCATCACGTCGCCCAAACGCGGCATACTGCGGCTAATCGCCTCTTGCAGCGTCAACTCAACTTGGAACAAAATGCGCTTAATCGGCAGTTCAATCCCGCTCGTTCCCCAGATCAAGTTGTCAAAAGTCACATCGCGATTGTCCCAATGCTCAGTCCCATACTGCTCAAGCAGCATATCGACTTCGGCCGCTACCGTATCCTGCACACGATCCTGAATCTGGTTGAGCACGGGGCGCACCATTTGGCGGAAAGCGGCGTCATTGTTGGTGCGGGTGCTCAGTTCGACCAGCGAACTATGGAATGCACGCGGTAATTCTTTCCGCATACGGGTGAGCAAATTCTCGAATCGTTTTTCCTGCAATCCTTCCCAGCTTACCGAGAATGGCGGGTAGACGTTGCGGTTGCCAAGCTCGTTTTCATAGTAGCTTTTGAGCGAGCTAAGCGCGGTGCGAACGCGGCTTTCTGCTTCGCGGAGCTGCGTGCGGATACGCGCCGTTTTGATGAAGTCGCTGAGCTTTTCGCGCAGCAGCGGGACTTCGGATAGTTCGAGCAGTGCTTCGCTGACGGCTGGATCGAGCGGATCGAGGTCGCGGCTGGAGCCAGCTTCGGCCGAAATTGCTTTCCCAGACCATTGGTCCGCAAAGGTTTCCATAATCCGTCGTGTCTCGCTCGCAAACTCGCGGGGCGCGTTATCAGGATCTTGGACATACAGTGCCGAAGGTGGCATCACGAGGAAGTAGGGGCGATTGTTGCCGCGATCACGATATGTTTCCCAGTAGTTGGGCGCAATGTGGCGTGTCACTTCGCGAACTTCGCGCTCAGCCTCTGGCAAACCGCTGTTCAGTCGATCAAATGCTTGGCGAATGTTACCGCCGTTCACGACGTAGAAAATTTTGGCAGCGGCCTCATCTAAGTCCATGCCAGTCAACCCACGCAGACGATTGTCCTTCACCCAGTGAACCGCAGCGAGCGACTTCATCTCGTCAACACGTTGGCGGCCACCATCGGTAACGAGAACAATCATCGCGTCCTCTTTTTTCATCTCTTCGAGCGTAATCGCCTCATGCAAACGCATCCCTGCACCCAGACCAGGTACATCGACGATGCGTAAAAAGCCGCCCATTAGCAAATCATTTTTCGGATGAATGCGGAAGGTTGCAGATTTGACCAGACGGATTTGGCGCTGGCTGCTGCCCTTGAAGCCATCCTCACGTAGATGCTTGTACGCATTTTCGTTGGCGATGTCATAGGTTTGCGGCAGCGGCGTGTCCGCTTTGAATAGCTCGGCATTGTTATCGTAGGTGACGATACAGTCGAGTAGAATTTCGTAATATTCATCAACCTCAGTTTTTGCCTTGTCCATGTTGGCCGTCATCAGTTTATTGATGAGATTGGTTGCCATGGTGCGCTCGCCATCGTTTGTGATATCGAAGCTATCGAGCTGGCCTAACTGGCAGAGACGGCGAACGCGCTCAGCAAATTCGCTTTTGCTCCAATAGTTGAGCGTTAACGTTTCGGCCGCCCCTTCGGCCGCCTGTTCAACATAAACGATTGTGCCTGTAACAGCCGTAACTGCGCCTGATGGGAGCAAGTTGCGACCAAGAAGGGAGTTGATGAGGGTTGATTTACCAACGCCTGTACCGCCAAAAAAGACGAGCGTGTAGGTGCGTTGGGCGAGGATTTTTTGTGCCGTGTCGATGTTGACGCGGGCATCAGGCACGGCGCGAATAAGATAGTCGCGGCTGCCGTCGATAGTTTTTTGAAGATTGACCCAGCGCTCTACTTGTGCAGGTGAAATAAAGGGCAGGGATTCGAGTTCGGTTTCAAGTGCGCTGTATTTGTCACTCATTAAT
>JBMZDF010000183.1:0-10768 GCA_049614105.1 Promineifilaceae bacterium (SeqCode) | reverse complement strand
TAGGAATATTGCTGGATGCAAGAGAGATCGCGCACGCATGAGCGCAGCAATGAGCAGCAGGAACATCAACAAAGCAATGGCCCAAATCGGGTGGGTTGCCCAAGACCAAATATAAAAGCCCCCATTGACACAATCGGAAACGCTAAAATGCGAGATGAGATCGCGACAAACTCGCGAAAATTGATCGCGAGTGGCTCTGCACCAAGGCGGCTCATCTGGGTTGGCATAATAAAAACAAAGATGGGAATTAGCGACAGAATCACAACAATGCCAGTTGTAACTTGATAAGCGATTGCTTGCCAGTGGCGACGATAGACCAAATAACACAACGCCGTGGCGGAGGTTGTGAAGATGATAATGGCTGAGCCATAGTGGCTGTATAAGCTGAGCGCCGCCGTTCCTCCCCACAGAAGCCAATCGTACAGTTTGCGCTGTTGAGTTGCCCGTAGCAGAAAATGAAAATTCCACACGGTTAAACAGATCATCAAGCTATATTGCCCGATTTCTTGAGCATACCTGATATCGGCCGCGCTAATCGCGAAAAATAGCCCCGCAACGAGGCCCACCTTCCAACCGTAGTATTTACGCCCTATGTGCAGAATCCCAGCCAGCGCGATCATGCTGGCATAGAACGCAGGCAGCCGCGCCCATAGCTCATCAATGCCTATCATAAACCAGAGATTCAATAGAAATGAATACAAGGGCGGATCATGCATCGAGGTAGAAACCACGTGAAATAGATCTGTGAGAGGGACAACGGCCGTCCAATATTCAATCGCCTTATCATACCAAACAGATCGAGATGCCAAGCCAAAGAGTCTCAAGCTAGCCGCTAGACACAGGATCAGAAAATACGCAGAAGTTGCATATTTTGAGTGTTGTTTTTCGTGCATTAGCATCCTTTTCTCTGTTGGGTGCATTAGATAGGGTTGTTTTTATAGGCCGAATACGCTTTTGGCCCGATGGAGGCTTGTAACCAGCTTGTCGATTTCTTCTGTCGTTGTGTGAACGTAGAAGCTGGCGCGTGCGGTTGCAGAAATTTTGAGCTTACGATGCAGCGGCATCGCGCAATGATGACCCGCACGAACGGCGATCCCATCCTGATCGAGCAGTTGAGCAATGTCGTGTGGGTGCAACCCTTCGAGTGTAAACGCCGCCACGCCTGCCCGCTGGCTGGCTGGTGGCCCAATTATGCGCAGACCCCCCACGTCGCTTAGAGCTTCAAGCGCATAGCTGGTGATGAAATGTTCGTGCGCCTGCACGTTGTCCATTCCAAGCTCTGACAAATAATCAACTGCTGCGCCCAGACCAATCCCTTCGGCAATACTGGGGGTCCCTGCCTCAAATTTGTAGGGTAGGTCGTTCCATGTTGAGCCATCAAAGGTGACGCGCCGAATCATGTCGCCGCCGCCCATAAAAGGAGGCATTGCTTCGAGAATTGCCCGCTTGCCATAAAGGACGCCAATGCCCGTTGGCCCACACATTTTGTGGCTAGAGAACGCCATAAAGTCACAGTTCCACGCTTTTACGTCAACGGCCGAATGCGGAACCGCTTGTGCGCCATCAACAAAAGCCAATGCGCCAACCGCATGTGCTGCGTCAACGAGCTGCTTGACAGGATTAATTGTGCCAAATACGTTGGAAACGGCAGTAAAGGCAAACAGTTTTGTACGCTTGGTCAGAAATTCATTAAGTTGTTCGACAGCCAACGTGCCATCTGCCTTAAACGGCAAATAACGAACCGTTGCGCCCGTCATTTCGGCAATCATTTGCCAAGGAACGATATTGGCATGATGCTCCATTTCGGTGCTGAGAATTTCATCACCTGGCTTTAGATTTACACGTGCCCACGTGTAAGCAACCAAATTGAATGCTTCCGTTGCGTTGCGCACGAAAATAGTTTCCTCAGACGTTGCGTTGATAAACGTTGCGATCCGCGCACGCGCACCTTCGTAAGCGGCCGTTGCATCCTCGCTCAAACGATGAATGCCACGATGCACATTGGCATTGTACTCACGATAATAGGTATTCATCGCCTCAATAACGGCAAGCGGCTTTTGAGACGAAGCCGCGCTATCAAGATAAATGAGCGGAACACCCTTATGGGCATCAACCTCTACGATAGGAAACTGTGAGCGAATCTTGTTGATATTTAACATAAATCTCTTGACTAGCCGCGTGGGCGACTATGAAGGAACGCAATTTAGGAGGACCCTATGCTTGTTGTGCAAGGTTCATCGACATCGAGAACACGAAACACATAGGTGCTTTTAAAAGATAAGTAGCTGTCCTCAATTTTTTGAACAAAACAGAAGCCATCAATCGCGTCGATACGGTGCAACTGATTTACCAAAAACTGCTCTGTATCCCGACTGTTTATGAGGACAATTTTGATGTCCCATGCACGCAGGACAGGGACAGCAGTTGCTTCGGGCCATCTGCCTAAGTCGCTACGCACGGCCGCAAGGTGATCGGGATCATAGGATTGATAGCCGTTGGCGATTGGGCGATTGTGAAACGATTGACGATACATTGCCAGTTTGTCCACGATGCCGAGCGGGTATTCGATAAGGGCGGTGTCTGGGGCTAAGGTTTGAAGATAGTCCGTGACAAGTGAACGGTCGTTGATTGAAACGGGCGTGAAATCTTGGTAAGGCATTTGCCATGTTTCAAAAAGAACGAGGGGGATTGCGAGGAGCAGGTAGGGGCGTAATTTCGGCCGAAATTCACCTAACGCTGTCACCCCCAACCCCGCTAACACAGCCATACAAAGCTGGAGCGGAATCGCAAAACGCGACGCAATACGCACCGAACGATAGAGCGGCAGCAACTTGTACAGCATCGCACTGGGCAACGGAATCGCCACATGACCCGTTTCAACAGAAACGCCCTGCAAAAAGAACGCCTGTAACCCGCTTAAAATAGGCAACGCATTGAGTTCGACACGGCTATTGTTCCAATAAAGCGTTGCCCCCAACGCCAACGAGAACGCAATCGACCCGCTGAGCGCCACAAGCCATTTCATGCGGTTTTGACTGAACAGCAAGCCCGCAATCGCAAAAAACAGCGTCACATAGCCAATCGCAACCATATGCTGTTCGCCGCTGATGACAAACATTTCATCAAACAGGTGATGCCACAAATTGTTAAACGGGTTTGGCGTGAAAAAACGGGCTGGGCTGACAGACGACGCTTCCATGATGGCAAGCGGCGGGGCAGGACGCGATTGATAGGTGCTTGCCAATGCTTGGCGCGTGATCAATGCGAAGGGCAGGGTGGTGGCTGCTGCGGTTGCAAGACTAATGACGGCGATCTCTAGACCGCGTCGTGACCAGAGCTTGCGGAGGAATAATAGGCTTAGTGCGGGAAAGGTCGCAATGAATAGGAAATACCAGTGGGAGATGAAGGTGAGCGTGAGCAGCAGGCCCACATAGAATGCCCAGCGGCGGTGCTTTTGTGTAGTTTCGGCCGAAAACGCATTATAAAGTGCCACATAAACAAAAGGCAGAAACACCGCCCCAATCAGCACATTCAAATGCCCCGCCAGCCGCATCACTAACACAGGCGCGGTTGAATAGCTAAGGCCAGCCAAGATGCCGCTTAGCTGATTGCCTGTCAGTTTATGGGTCAGCAAATAAACGCCAAACGCACTTAACACGAGCGTAGCCAGCAAAGCCGAATTGTAGACAACTGTTTCACCAAACAGCCCCACCAACGGACTTAACAGCACCAAATACCAGACAGGCTGTGCGCCTGTGGCTAAATGCCAGCCGTTTGGATAGTAGATGCCAGGGTTGAAGTAGGGGGAGACGCCCTGTTGAAAGAGCGCTTGATGATGCCAGCGTAACTGCCACAATGCCTCGAAGGAGTCATCAAAAGAGCGACCGATTACATGTGAGTCAATGCGGCGAACAAGTTGCCATTGGACAACTGTTACAATCAAAAGGAAGCTGAGAAAAGCGTACAATTTCGGCCGAAATTGTCGTTCGTTTTTGAGTCGCATTAAGTGCGCTAGAAAGTGGTTGGGAAGAAAGCGGAGAAGGTTAACGTGTCGCTCTGTTAGCTCGTAACACAGCGACACGCATTTATTTAACGCCTAAGCGCGTGATGGGTTTTCGATTGGAACGCCGACCAAGTTGCCCCATTCGGTCCATGATCCGTCATAGTTGCGAACGGTTGGGTAGCCGAGCAGGTAGGTGAGGACAAACCAACTGTGTGAACTGCGTTCGCCGATGCGGCAGTAGGCAACCACAGAGTCGCTAGGTTTTAGACCTTGTTCTGTTTCGTAAATGGCGCGTAATTCCTCGGCCGATTTGAATGTGCTGTCTGCGTTGGCCGCACGTGACCACGGGACATTCTTTGCGCCGCGAATGTGTCCACCGCGCAGTGCGCCTTCTTGGGGAGAGCCGGGCATGTGGAGCAGTTCGCCGCTGAACTCTTTCGGGCTGCGAACGTCAACCAATGGCTGATTTGCGCGAACGTGGTCGAGGACCTGATCGCGGAAGGCGCGAATCTTGTAGTCAGCACGTGCGTTTGGTGCGTATTCGGTCGCTGCGTAAGATGGTTTGACACGGGTTGTCTCGCGATCTTCTGCCAGCCACTTTGCACGTCCGCCGTCCATAATGCGACAGTCAGCGTGTCCAAACAGTTTGAACACCCACATCGCGTAGGTTGACCACCAGTTGTGCTTGTCGCCGTAGAAAACGACGGTTGTATCGGCCGAAATGCCATTCTTTGACATCAACGCTGAGAAATCAGCTTCGTCCAAATAGTCACGACGAATTGCGTCGTTCAAATCTTGCTGCCAGTCTATATGTACCGCGTTGGTGATGTGGCCTGTGCTGTAGAGCAGTACATCTTCGTTTGATTCGACAATGCGTACGTTGGCGTCATTCAAATGTGCAGCAACCCAATCGGTGCTGACCAATACTTCAGGATTAGAATAGCCTTTATCAGACATAGTATGTAAGGAGGAAGGATGAAGATGGAAGGATGAAAATCAACCCATCCTAACAGTCATGCTTCTGAATCGAAACTTTCAAAAATTGCTATGAGCCACTGACTCATTTGCCCACGTTGAACGGACTGTTTAGTCCGTTCCAAATAAGAAATAAAAAACGGTAGCAACCTGTTCCGTATGGATGGTTGCTACCGTCTACTCAGTCATGCAATGTCAACTGAGCGAGGAAGTTACCATCCTCGCGGCATACAGAGACAGTGCAGACAACAAGTTGTGTTCAAGATTTAGCCGCGTGCCTTTGACAGAATGCGTTCTGCAATGCGGTCACGGACGCCTTCAAACGGAATGCGCTGCATGACGGGGTCAAAGAATCCTGCGATGAGCATTTGTTCCGCTGTGTCGCGCTCAATCCCACGGCTCATTAGGTAGAACACTTCTGTTTCTTCCAGTTTGCCGATGGTTGATGCATGGGTGCAAGCGACATCGTCCGCCTCGATTTCGAGACCGGGGATGCTGTCTGCGCGGGCGTCGCTATCAAGCAGCAGGTTGCGGTTCGCTTGGAAGCCGTCAATGCGCTGGCTGTCTTTCAACGCTTTAATCATGCCCTGCCAAACAGAACGTGATTTGCCTTTGAGTGCGCCTTTGTAGAGGAGGTCGGATACGGTATCGGCCGAATTGTGATTCTGCTGTGTGTCCAAGTCAAAGTGCTGACGACCATCTGTGAAGAACAAACCCGACATTTGTGCATAAGCACCTGTCCCGTCCAGTTCAACCGTTTGGAACGCTTTTGTCAAGCGTGTGCCCATCATGCTCAGAACCCAGTGCAGTTTCGCATCGCGACCCACACGACCACGCTCGTGCGTGAATTGCCACATGTTGTCGTCAAAATCTTGCAGCGACACATAGGTCAAGTTCGCACCATCACCAACCAATAGCTCAACAACACCGTTGTGCATTGAGGCATCGGCCGTGTTCGATTCGTACTCGTCCATCACAATTGCTTCCGCGCCTTCTGCCAGCACGATGAGCGTGTGCGTTGCCGTTTTGCCGTTGACAGACCAAAGTGCGCTGTGCAACGGAGCGACTGCTTTGACGCCTTTTGGCACATAGACAAACGTGCCGCCGCGCCAGAATGCACCGTGCAGGGCTGCAAATTTGCCGTCGCTGGTTGGGACGCCGTCCGTCATGAAATACTGTTGTACAAGCTCTGGATGCTCTTGTACAGCGGTGTTCATGTCACAGAAAATAACGCCTTGTGCCTTGAGTGCATCGCTGATTTCGTAACGTTGTGTCACGCCGTCAATCTGCACCAATGTGCCACCCGCGCTGTCTTCCGACAGTTGCGCCGCCAAGTGGGCTGGAATCTCTGAATCAAGTGCTGCGTCCCCATTAATTGAAGGAGATAGCTTCTTAATTGGAAACCGCCGTAGCGTTGTGCGCCGCCATGCTTCCTCGGAAGTGGTCGGCATTGGCGTCGCTTCATACAGGTCGAATGCGTTCAAGCGAAACTCGCGCATCCAATCTGGTTCGTTTAAGTAGGTTGAAAGTTGTTCAACCGCTTCGCGTGTAAAACTCATGAAAAGTGTGAATGGAGAATGGAGAATGGAGAATGAAATTTATCATTCATCATTCGATATTCTTCATTTTTATCCGATCGACCCTTCCATCTGGAGTTGAATGAGACGGTTCATTTCCATCGCATATTCCATTGGTAGCTCGCGCACAAGTGGCTCAATAAAGCCGTTGACGATCAGGCTGTTTGCCATTTCTTCGTTGATGCCACGGCTCATCAGGTAGAACAACTGCTCTTCACCCACTTTGCTGACAGAGGCTTCATGACCAATGGTTACGTCCTGATCGGCAATTTCGATGTAAGGGTAGGTGTCTGAGCGGCTGTCTTCATCTAACAGCAGCGCGTCGCAAACAACATTTGACTTGCAGTTTGCTGCATCGTCATGAACCTTGAGCAGACCGCGATAGCTAGAGCGTCCGCCATCTTTACAGATTGATTTAGAAATGATGCGGCTTGTTGTGTCGCCCACTTCGTGAACAACCTTGCCGCCTGCATCTTGGTGCTGACCATTGCCAGCAAATGCGATTGACAAAATCTCGCCGTGAGCACCTTTGCCGCGCAAATGAACGGCTGGGTACTTCATCGTGATCTTGCTGCCGAGGTTGCCGTCGATCCATTCCATCGTGGCGTTTTCTTCAGCAACGGCACGTTTGGTGACGAGGTTGTAGACGTTGTTCGACCAGTTTTGTACGGTCGTGTAGCGGCAACGGCCGCCTTTGCGAACGATAATCTCAACAACGGCGCTGTGCAGTGAATCTTCTGAATAGATTGGTGCGGTGCAGCCTTCAACGTAGTGAACGTATGCGCCTTCATCAACGATGATGAGCGTGCGTTCAAATTGGCCGACGTTCTTCGCATTGATGCGGAAGTACGCTTGCAGCGGCATGTTGATGTGGACCCCTGGAGGCACATAAATGAAGCTGCCACCAGACCAAACGGCGGTGTTGAGTGCCGAGAATTTGTTGTCTTGGTATGGGATGATTGAGCAGAAATACTCTTTCACAACCTCAGGGTGTTGTTTTAACCCTTCGTCCATGCCAAGGAAGACAACGCCTTGATCCTCAAGCTCTTTTTTGATGTTGTGGTAAATAACCTCAGATTCGTACTGAGCCGCAACACCTGAGAGGTATTTTTGCTCTGCCTCAGGAATCCCGAGTTTGTTGAACGTATCTTTGATATACCCAGGCACATCTTCCCAGTTATCGTTTTCACGCTTCGCTGGTTTGATGTAGTAGTAAATATCTTCAAAGTCGATTTCGCTGAGGTCAGAACCCCATTCTGGCATCGGCCGACTCAAAAAGTGTTCGTATGCCTTAAGACGAATGTCTAGCATCCAGTCTGGTTCGCCTTTTGAGGTTGAAATGTAGCGAATTAGCTCTTCATTCAACCCTTTTTCAGCTTTGTAAACGTAATCTTCTACATCAGCAAACCCGTACTTTTCAGCATACTCGGTGTTTACGGTTGCAACGATTTCTTCTTCGGTTAGGTCGCGGTCGAGAACTTCGTTTGTCATAAGAGTCTCCAGAAGAGAGAAGGATGAATTTTGAATGGTGAAGGGTGAATCGAAGAAAATTCTTCTTTCATCCTTCCTCCTTCTTCATTCAGCCTTTTCTTCGTTATGCTGCTTCTGCCTGTCCGTACTTTTCGCGCAGCCAGTCGTAACCGTTTGCTTCGAGTTTGAGAGCCAGTTCAGGGCCGCCTGTTTCAACAAACCGTCCGTCCATCAAAATGTGAACAAAATCTGGCTTGATGTAGTCGAGTAGACGCTGATAGTGGGTGATGAGCACGACGCCCATGTTGTACTCTTCGCGCAGACGGTTTGCACCTTCGGCAACGATGCGCAGCGCGTCGATGTCGAGACCAGAATCGGTTTCGTCCATGATCGCCATTTTTGGCTCAAGAACAGCCATCTGCAAAATTTCGTTGCGCTTTTTCTCGCCACCAGAGAAGCCATCGTTGAGGTAACGACCTGCAAATTTGTGATCCATGCCCAGCATGTCCATCTTCTTCTTTAGCAAGCGGCGGAATACAGGAATCGAGATGCCTTTGTTGTCATCTGGATTTGCAGCGCGGCGACGGGCATTAAGCGCCTGACGCAAGAAGTTGGCAACAGTTACGCCAGGGACCGCAACTGGGTATTGGAAAGCAAGGAACATACCAGCGCGTGAACGTTCGTCCGCCGCCATTTCGAGCAGATCTTCGTCGTTAAAGGTGATTTGCCCCGCAGTTGGTTCGTAGAAGGGGTGTCCAGCCAGGGTGTAGGCGAGCGTACTTTTGCCTGAGCCGTTTGGCCCCATGATGGCGTGGATTTCGCCTTGCTGAACGCCCAAGTTGATGCCTTTCAGGATCGCTTGGTCATTGATGCTGACGTGTAGATTTTTGATGTCGAGTGATGCAGTCATAATGTGAAAACAAATGAAGAATGAAGAAGGCTGAATGAAGAATGCGGCGTTGTGCCTATCATTCAATGCTCTTCATTCGATGTTCTTCATTGCTGAATTGGGTTGTCAATAAAGAGGTGGTGAAAATCACCTCTCAGATGCGCAGATTTTAGCATGGAGGCAGTATAGCGTCAATATTTATTATTTTTCTAATAAAAATGATGAAAATTGACGTTGCCGTCTTGGATGGCTATAATTTTAGCGGAGATTAAGAGACTCTCCGCATAGAGTAGCTGGCGTAGATGGAATGTTTACGCAGTTCGGCCGAAATTTAATGGCAAAGAAATCTGGCAAACTCAGCACCCGCGACATTGTGTTGCAATCGATCAAGTCGATGAATCAAGCGACCGTTGATAATTTGGCGCAAGCGGCAGGCGTTTCGCCTGTGACGGTGCGTCATCATCTCAATAGCCTGCTGGCGGATGGTCTAATTGAAACAACGAGCGTACGCCGTAAGGTTGGACGCCCCTATCATGTCTATGGGTTGAGCGAGGCAGGGCAGGAGCTTTTTCCAAAAAAGTATTTTGCACTGAGCAGCCGTTTGCTGAGCGAGTTGAAGGATCGTTTTTCGGCCGAAATTGTCAACGACCTCTTTGAATCTCTCGTCCAGCGCATTATTGTTGAAAATCGCGCCGACTTTGAACACCTAACGTTTGAGAAACGGCTTGACTACCTGATGCGTCTCTTGGCAGATGAAGGCTTTTTGGCCCGCTGGGAAAAAGACGGCGATCAGTACAAGATTTCAGAATATAGCTGTCCCTTCATTTCGATTGGACAAACACACGCCGAGATTTGTGCGCTTGATACAGCATTAATCGAAGGCGTTTTAGAAACAAAAATTGAGCAGCATAGCTGCATGTTGCATGGCGATGATTGTTGTGAGTTTGCATTTGTGCCAACGACCCAGACAATTTCGCCAGCCGAGGTTACGATCCAATGATTGCAGAAGAAAGCAAAATCGAATTAGAAGAAACAGTCAGAGAAGCACTTCAAGCTGTGATTGATCCCGAAATCGGGCTGAACGTGGTTGAATTGGGTCTGATTCGCAATATTGATGCGGCCGATCCTGAAAAATTGAACATCACGATGATTCTGACAACACCGTTTTGCCCCTATGGCCCACAGATTATCGAGCAAGTTCGTATCGTTTCAAATTCTGTGACGGGCGGCGGCTCAATTGTGATGATGGGAACTGAGCTATGGGATCCGTCAATGATGGAAGAAGGCGCTGGCGGCGATTGGGGTTTGTTTTAAATCACATCAGCATTACAAGTTTAAAGAAAAAGCGGTGTACCCGCTTTTTTAATTGCCAAAAAACAGAACATTAGAGCTTTTTTGTGGAGGAAAACCATGTCACCGATTAATCCAAATGATCCAGATGCCCTAAAGGCGCTGATCAAACTTGTTGAACTTTCATACAATGATTTGTTACAACCTGCATTTCGTCAGATAGGTTCTGCTGCTGGCACTGTTTTAGGATTGTGTAACAGTGCCCTTCTCCCGATAAAGCTTCTAAATGCGAAGACAGATGCTGTTTTTAAGGCTAATGTGAGGAAGTTGGAGGCTCAAGTTGAATTGATCCCAGAGGAGAAAAGAGTACAGATTCCCCCTGAGATTGGGGTACCGATTTTGGATAGACTCACATATGTCTCGAATGAGACACTTAGTGATTTGTTTGTGAATCTGCTGAGTTCTGCATCTTCAACTGACATGTTTAGCACAGCTCATCCCAGTTTTATTCATGTAATCGATAAATTGACACCTGATGAGGCGAGAATTCTTAAACATCTATAC
>JBMZDF010000182.1:0-10821 GCA_049614105.1 Promineifilaceae bacterium (SeqCode) | reverse complement strand
GCGTAAACAAGCAGAAATCTGCAATGAGTTTCTGTCTGTTGGCAGCAAAGTGCTAATTGAAGGACGTATTCGTGCCGATGAAAACGGCAATCCCCGCCTATGGACCCGTAAAGATGGCTCTGTCAGCAGTAGCTTTGAGATTACCGCTAACAATGTAACTTTTCTCAGCAGTAAAGTCGAAGATGAGGCGTTAGGAGGGCGCGAGAATAACACTTATCCTGCGGGTGGCGGTGATCCAGACATAGAGATTGACGACATCCCTTTTGTGCGTCCTATACTTTCAACGCTGGATTGTGATCCGATTGGTCTAAGTCCTGAAGCAGCCCATATTTTGATCGACTTCCCGACTAATTAATTTCTCCTTCCAAAGACTCAATGAGTCGAGCTTATAAGCGTGGTGACTGTCCTGTCATCATGCTTTTTTTGCCAGACACAATCCCGTACAATACCTTCTAAACGCTGTTTAAGTTTGAAGAAACAGGAGGCAACATGTCAATTCAACTCCAACCCACTGACTTCAACCAGTTGCGCAACCTGCTTGCTAATCTCACTGAGTTCAAAACGGTCAGTAACCGTCTTGATTTTCTGGAAGAGATGTTGCAACACTCACCCCGCAAGGCGGACATTCTCGGCCGATACGTCATCGACGGCGCGGCACGTGGGCGGGCGAGCAACCTCATCACGCTTCTGTGTGAGTTCGGGCAAGACATCGCGGGACACGAGGCGCTCAACCATTTGATCGACATCCTGCTCGACTATCATGGTGCGGGTGAAAAAGCGACGTTTCTGCACGATTTGCAAACACGCTATCGGCCGCTTACCGACACAGATAATCACACCCAACCCCCAACAACACCCCGTCAATGGACATCTGATTTGGCGCAACCATTCCATGCCGCTCTGCTCGGAGCATATAACCAAACCTCGCTAGAGCGGATGCTGCGTTTTACCTTCAACAAAACGCTCACCACAATTGTCGCGCCAGGCAGCCTGACCGACATGGTGTTTAATCTCATTACGGTTGCAGAACGTGAAGGATGGATTGTTGACCTCATACTTGCCGCGCATCAATCTAATTCTGGCAACCAATCGCTTGCGAACTTTGCACGCCCATTTATGTAGTAACTTATGGCAACGCTTCCCCCCGACTTATTTTTGGCAGTCGCGAACTTTCTTACACCCCACTTGCGGACAAACGATGATCGTGATGTGCTGTTGCTCCCCATTCTCAACAGTTGGCCTGAGCGCGACCAGCTAGATCTCCAAGGTGCTGCGAAAGCATTAGCCCATCGACTCACGGATCAACTGCCGTCTGAACGTTTGCAACTGTTGCTTAAATTGGCGGCTGATGGCCGTGGCGTTGATTATGCGGCTACGGTTGATGACCTTTGTATACGAGTCGATAGAGCTGCGGGGATTTTGACCACGCCACACGCAGAAAATATATTTCATGCTTATCATGAGGCGCGGGCGACCGAGTTAAAGGGGCCTCAATATCAACTAGACACGCGCTTTGTCAAGCTGACGCTGCTTATTGATAAAGGGCTGGAGGAGCCGCTGCGCTTTGTGCCAGATACGCAAAAGCGGTCAGCATACGATGATTTGGCAACCCTGTTAGACGATATTGACGAGCGGGCGGCAGTACTGTTGGGCGGGCCAGGCAGCGGTAAATCGACGCTGCTGCGCCATCTGCAACTGCAACATGCGTGGCGAGAGCTAGAAAATCCGAGCGGTGCGTTTGCTTTTTTTGTGCCGCTCAATGCGTATCGGGCAGCTGAGGATGGGACTTTGGCCGCGCCGCTGACGTGGCTAGCGGCGCAGTGGCAACAGCACACGCGCCGTTTAGAGTTGCCACCGTTTGAAACATTGTTTGAGCAGGGTCGCGTGCTGCTGTTGCTTGATGGGCTGAACGAGATGCCGCATCGTGATCAGGCCGACTATCGGGCGCGTATCGGCCGATGGCAGCATTTTCTACAAGCGACACAAAACTTCAATAACACGGTTGTGTTTAGCTGCCGCAGTCTGGATTACAGTGCCTCGTTGGGTAGCCTTACCGTACCAGTCAAGCAGGTTCAGGTGGAGCCGCTTTCGCCGTCGCAGATTGAGGCGTTTTTGCAAGCGTATTTGCCAGAAACGGGCGCACAGGTTTGGCGACAAATTCAAGACAATGGCAAATTAACCGATCTGTTTACCAGCCCTTTTTATGCGCGACTGCTGGTGGATCAGGTGGCGGCAGATGGCAGCATCCCAAACGGTGCGGCGGCGATGATCACCAGTTCGGTACGGCGGGCGCTGCATCGGGAGGTGTTGCGCTCCGATAATCGGCTGTTCCAGCCGAACAGCTTGCTCACCCAGCGTGATTATGAGCAGACGTTTCAGCAGCGTTGGGGGAAGCACCCTTATGCGCTGCCAGAGCGGGGCATTTTGATTCCGAAGCTGGCGCAGTTGGCGTTTGATATGCAGGACAGCAAACATGTTCGGGAAGGCGGGCAGGTGCGCGTTGATGAGGAGGTTGTACTGCGGTTGTTTAGCCATGTGCGGGCGGAGTCGCTGCTGGCGGCAGGGGTGCAGCTCAACATTCTCAATCATGATCCAGACAATGAGGAAGTGACGTTTCATCATCAGCTTGTGCAGGAATATTTTGCGGCGCGGGTGTTGGCACAGCAGCCTGACCCGTCGCGGGTGCAGACAGCATGGCGCGTTGCAGACGTGACTCCTTCGCTGGTGGAAACGGTGGCGGGGCTTGATAAAGGAACGCCATTACCTGCCCTACCCGCAACGGGTTGGGAGGAAACGACGCTGCTGGCGGCAGCGATGGCGGCCGATGCCGATACGTTTGTACGGGCGTTGATGGCGGTCAATTTGCCGCTGGCGGGGCGCTGTGCTGCTGCGGCTGATGTCAACGTCAGCCCCGATTTGGTAGCGGCGGTGCAATCCGCGCTTGTTGCGCGGACTGGGGATGTAGAGGCCGATTTACGGGCGCGGATAGCAGCGGCAGAGGCGTTGGGCAGCTTGGGCGACCCGCGCTGGACACGCCACACGGGGCCACACGGCGACTATCTACTGCCGCCTTTTGTCGAAATCGCGGGGGGCGACTACATTATTGGGGACGATGCCAGCCAGTACGATGATGAAAAGCCCGCGCACAGCGTCACTATCGCACCATTTGAGATGGCAATTTATCCTGTGACTAATGCGGAGTATGCGCTGTTTATGACGGCAGATGGCTATATGGATGAGCAATGGTGGCAAACGGCGTCAGCAAGGGATTGGTTAAAAGGTGAAAGTAGCAGTGAAGGGCAATTAGCATGGTATAAAGACCTCCGAAAAAAGCTAGAAAACTGGTCAGATGAAGCCCTAAAAGGGCATTCATTGTTCACACCAGAGCAAGCTGACGATTACATTTGGTTAAGGGATGCGTCTGACGATGAGTTAGCCAAGCAGGTGGGTAAATGGTATCCACAAGGTGAAAAGCATACACAACCTAAATACTGGAACGACAGCCGCTTTAACTCCCCCAATCAGCCCGTTGTCGGCATTACTTGGTATGAGGCACAAGCGTATTGCGCGTGGCTGTCAGCGCGATGTGGGCGATCTATGAGATTGCCTAGCGAAGCGGAATGGGAAGCTGCCGCCAGCGGCGCGGAACGTCGCCGCTTTGCGTTTAGCCGTGATTATCGCATCGATCACGCCAACACCTTTGAAAGCCATATCCGTCAAACAACCCCCGTCGGCATTTACCCTACGGGCGCAACGCCAGATGGCATCTACGATCTCAGCGGTAACGTTTGGGAATGGACAAGCAGCCAATACCGCGATTACCCTTACGACGCCAGCGATGGGCGCGAACAGCAAAACGATGCGGACGCACGCCGCACCTTGCGTGGTGGGTCGTGGTCCGGCAACGCTTTCTACGTGCGTGCGGCGTACCATAACGACAATCACCCGCTCAACTGTGACAATTACGTTGGTTTTCGTGTGTGTGCATCGTCCCCTATCTCAAGGTCTCTGAACACTGTTTCTTAGGAGTGCAATGGTAGCGTAATTCCCTTTCTCTCGCGCTTGCGCGATCGCGAAAAATTATAATAAAGGTTGTTAACCCTCAATCTCAATAACTATCATGGATTTTCTTCAAAATTGGCGAACTCGTATTAATAGCGGCATTCAACAACTTGCCAACCGTTTGAATCAACGCGGGCAATCTGATGCTGCCTATTTTGTGTATAGCTACCTTGCCGCAGCAACGCTGCAACCATTGGCTATTAGTGCTTATGAAGCGGTAGCCAGTGGACAGTCGTTGCCATGGGCAATCACTGTCGGGTTGATCAATACAGCGGGTGGCATTGGCAGCAACCTAATTGCAGAGCAACTTCAACGTTGGGCAGATGGGACAGATGACCAATCAGAAGATGCGATTGCCCAATGGGTGCAGGAAGCGACTGCCGCCAACAGCGACTTGCGCGTTGCTCTTGACAACATGCTGACCCACTTTGAAGTGGTGCAGGAAGTGCAGGCCAACTTGATTCCCGATCAGCAGTCGTGGTTTTTGGCAACGCTACGACAAGAAACCGCGACGCTGGGCAGTTCGCTCAATGTGATTGTGGCAGAGCTAGTGCAGGTAGCCAAGGCGAACAAAGAAACCGCCCGAAATACGAAAAGTGCAGCGGAAAGCCTTGAAACAATCCAGGACGATGTACGCCGCATCGCCGACGCAACCATCACAAGCAATCCACTTGATAATGCTATTACGCATTATCTGCACCAGCTTCTGCGCGAATTCAATCAGCTAACTGATCTCGTTGCACTCAGTTTAGATACGGATGAGGTTAACAGCATCACACTTGACCAAGTCTACATCGCCCTAAATTCAACTGATTTTATTGATGTAGAATCTGATGAAACCAAGACACCCCGCCCGAGAAACCCGTTTGGGGAGCAACAGGATAAGCAACCACTACCGATGGTAACAGCGGCAAGCGAAGCAAAGCGTTTGGTCATTTTGGGCGACCCTGGCAGCGGCAAGAGCGTTTTCGTGCGCCATTTAGCAACCCAACTTGCTAACGCATGGCTCAAAGGGGAAGACCCGCTAGTGGGCTGGCAGCCATTCGTCCCGCTGCTCATTACAATTCGCGATCTCGGAGCGCGTTTGGCACAGTTAAACCTCAACGGTTTGCCGCCAGCGAGACAAGTCAGCATGCTGCGACAAGCGGTAAAAGCACAGTGGCATGAAGAGTTGACTCACCTTGGAGCGAACAACCTGAATGAACAAATGGAGCAATTGCTAGCTAGCGGACACGTTCTGTTGATTTTCGATGGGTTAGACGAGATCAGTTCCCGCTTGCGCCCGCTTGTGTATCGGGCTGTACGGGCGGTAGAAAGTCAGGCGACAATCTCGCACATCATCGTTACCTGCCGCATTCGCTCCTATCCCGTCCATACAAACAGACCTCTGCTGCCAGGCTTTACAGTTCGGACAATTGCACCGTTTACACCAGCACAAATCAGCGCGTTTATTGCCGCTTGGTATGAGGCAGTGAATATTTCGGGCAACCGCCAGCAACGAATCCAAAATCTACAACAGGCCGCCACGCAGCCCCACCTGATTAAGCTGGCTGAAAATCCGATGCTGTTGACCACAATGGCGCTGATTCACCAATCACGTGCCGAGTTGCCGCGTCAGCGGGTACGTCTTTATGCCGAAGCGGTTGATGTGCTGCTCTTACGCTGGCAAAAAGTGCGCGGTTTAGCGATTGCGAGCCTCCTAGAAAAGGCGTATGGGGCTGAGATGACACAACAGCTTGAAGCCGTGTTGGAAGATAAACAGCGTGTACGCCGCATTTTGGAGCGGTTGGGGTATGAAGCACACCTATTGCTGGAACCAGATGCAGAGAATGCCGATTTGGCACGCAAGGAGATGATTGCCCTATTGGAACAATCTGCCTACTTAGGCAGTGCGGGGCTTGCCGAACTATTCTTAGATTATGTCGATCATCGGGCAGGTCTGTTGGTTGGGCGTGGTGGCGATGAAACGGAGACACGTCCGCAGCAATATCGCTTCCCACACCGCACGTTTCTGGAATATTTGGCAGGCTGCTATCTTGTACGCAATCGGCGCGAGCGTAAAATTATTGCGCAATATCTTGAGCTTCTAAAACAAGGCAACGACTGGTATGTAGCGGCACAGCTCGGCATAGAGGAAATGTTGCACAACGATGCACGTCAAGGTGATGTGCTGGACATTTTGTATCGGTTGGGGCGAATGCCTAAACCCCATTCGTCGCAGGCAAAGTGGCGTTCATTGGTTTGGGCGGGATATTTTGCTGTGCAGTTAGGTGTATCCGCAATTGAAGCAGATACGATTGGGGATGGGGCAGAGTTTCTGGTTGCGTTCCGTCAACGGTTGGTTGCTGCGATGCAAGACAGCCCGCTGCCAATTCGGGAGCGGGCTGAAGCGGGACGTTTCCTGTCAGAGTTAGGCGACCCACGTAAAGGGGTCAGTGTTAAAGTTATCGATGGACATACAATCCCAGATATTGCGTGGGGCAACTGGTTATTAGCGGGGGAGTATTCGATTGGGGACGATCATGGCGAGTATGATGATGAGGTGATTCGGCCGACAACCCTAACCCACGATGTGCGGCTCGCGTCCTACCCAATCACCTATGCACAGTTTGGGTGCTTTGTTGCGGCTGAGGATGCGCAACATAAAGAATGGTGGCAGGGGATACCAGATGATAAGCGCCAATTCTCTGAACAAGCGTTCAAATTCAACACCCACCCACGTGAAATGGTTAGCTGGTATCAGGCAATTGCATTCTGTCGCTGGCTAAGCGACAAACTCAATCAGACGGTCGATTTGCCCCTAGAAAACGAGTGGGAAGTTGCCGCACGTTATCCTCATAATAAGCGTTATCCGTGGGGTAGTGATCAATTCGACTCCTTAAAGGCCAACACGGGAGAAGGGGACAGCATCGGGCAAACAACGGCTGTTGGCCTTTATCCTAGCGGGAAAAACGAAACTCTCAATCTATATGATATGAGTGGCAACATTTGGGAATGGTGTCGCAACAAATACAACGATCTCACAGCAATTAACATTGACCCGAGCGGGGATCATCGCACCTTGCGTGGCGGGTCGTGGTACGACCACGTTATCTTCGCGCGTGCGGCGGCCCGTACCGACAGTCACCCGAACTTCTGTTTCAATTCCCTTGGTTTTCGTGTGTGTGTGCGTCGTCCCCCATCTCAAGACCTCTGATCTCTGTTTCTTTGGGACGCAGTGGTAACGGTCGCAACTGCGAGTCCCTCTTCTCGCGCGTGCGCGATCTTTTTTGCGGCTGATGGCGATCGCCACAAAATTTTTGCCAATCGTGACAGTCACAGATTCTAGCTATCTTTTGTTGTAACCAGTCACCCAGCAAGCGCCCTATCCCCGCCACCATACGGCTCACGTGTTCATGCTGTCCAACTGACAGCCAACCCCCTGATGTACCTTAATTTAATTGCGCACCATTGGGCGAGACAAGCGGGAATTAGCGAGTGAACGTTACACAGCTTTTCGTTCTGCTTGCCTAGCCGCTACTATTATGTCGGTGACGAAAAGCATTTTTGCTAAGGTCAACATTTGCACAAGAACTATCTTTGTTGGTTCAGGTGGGGTTTGTAGTTTGGGGTTCTAAAAATGATTCATGGAGGGCGCGAAGGGGCGGCGTTTTGGGGATTGGGTTAAATTTTTGGATGTAGAGCGGTGGGCAAAGTGCTGTGTGGGTGAGCAGCATCGGTTGCCTGTTGGCACATGATCGCCGTTGGCGATAGGCGTTGTGGAAATGAAGCTGACCGAAATGGTCGGCTTTTTTGTTTTTGGCTGGCAGTTGGCAAATAAAATGCCCGGCTGAGTTCTGAACCAACTCGTTCGGGCAGAGGAAATTTAATTCATGTCCACTATAGCAACTGTTCGAGAGCAAGTAAACGGTCATGCTGCATCTACTCAGATTATCCGCATTGTTGGGGGCGCGGATGGTCATTTTAAGACGATTGACAACGGCAAAGTGCAAAACGGCGGCGGGCAGGCGTATCCGTTTTTGCTGGGGTTTGATGAATGGGAGATTCGCACGCGCTCGGCCGATGTGTCTGAGTTGGATGCGACAAACGATCTGTATCCAAGTCTGCGCTTGGTGCGAGAAAGCAAGGTTAGCGATGTTTGTGTGCCAACGGAGGCACGAATCAAACGGCTGGGAGATCTGCCTGGCTTGTATGGCGAGGTATTCATGTTTGGGATGCCAGCAGAGGCATTTTTGCAGCGGGTCGGTTTGCGCGTTTCGCTGTGTAAAGGGGCTGAGGTAGCGAGTAAGCGACTGGCGCGGCTGTTTTCGCCGTATCGATTTTGGACATTCTATCGCCAGAATGAGGTCAATATCGTGCATAGCGACAAGCTGGATGGCAAGTTGTGGGACGGCTGTGGCTTGATGAGTCGGGATTATTTGAAACGCTGCATTCCACATATGTTGGTCAATGTGCCTGAGAAACAGCATGAAGCATATCGACGGCAGTTGGAATCAGCCCAGCGGGTTGAGATTACGGTGATGCACGCTGGCGGCCAAGAAAAAGGCGATTGCTTAATTGCAGATCACATGCCAGAGTTTGCCGAATCGGCCGATTTTCTATTCCCATCAGACAGCACGAAAAGTGAAGTACGCTATACAAAAGGTGTTTTTGTGGGGTTTAAGGCGATTCGGCATGCGAAACATCACATGCGGCTTGATGTGCAGTCGTTGATTAATCATCATGCGTTCTTTGGCAATGCGCGGTTGTTGGCGTGGTTGGAGCAGGATTCGGCCGAATTCATCCAAAATATCGAAACAGGCAAGACAGAACAACTCATGTCGCGCCTGCTGAACTGCGATTCGGCCGAACAGCTCGCCAATTTGCGCTCGTGGTGGCTCGGCGACTACTTCATCTCAGGCGGTAAAGCGATGTGGTTTGCTGGCATCGTGCAGGCGCTGGGTCGACAACGAACGCGCTTGCTTAGCATCCAAACGGGCAAAAAGCATCGTTTCCCCATTTGTGGCGGGCGTTATTATATTATGCCCGCTGCCGTTGGTGATATGGACGTGCCGAGTGGTCATGTGACGCTGAAAAAGGCTTGTGCAACGGCGTTTGTCAACGATAAGGATTGGCTCGAATTTATTGTTGATGTGTTAGGCGGCTGCGATGGAGATGATGCGGTTTGGGTTGTCCCTTTTCGGGATAGTGTGGATGAAGTTGAGTCTACTTCGGCCGAAATCACCTACCCGCAAAAACTCCTGATTTGGCGCTCGCCAAACATGCCAGGCGAATGGGTGATGTTGCGGCCAACGGTTGAAAGTGATGCGATTAACGACGAGTGGCCGCTGATGGATAGTTCGCGACTGTCGCCACGGATTGATACGGTTGATGATATTGAGATTGGGTCGTTGGTGCTGCCGAACGTGGTTGATGTTTCGGCCGAATTGCAGCCGCTGACCGTGCAAAAGCTGAAGCAGCGTGCCAAGTTGTTGAAGATACGCGGCATCAGCAAATTGCGAAAGCAACAGCTAATCGACAAGATTGTTGAGAAACAGATGGCGTATGCGGTTCACAAGATGACACCTGCGATTGCGCAGGCCGTTAAGAATCGGGGCGTTTTGGGTGGGTATGTGAATGTGCAAATGGTTTGTCAGGCTGTTTTCGGCCGAATTCCACGCCGCCTCCCCGCCCCGTTGGAGCAAGTGATCGATGTTGTCAAAGATGGGCGTGACTTGTCACCTGTCAAACGCTGGTGCGAACAGATTGTCCGCCAATTGGCAAAGGGCAACTATCCCATTCCCGCCGCACTTGTGGATCGAATCTCCCACCTGACTGAACACAAACTTACCCTTGCAACCAACCATTGGTTTGACAAACTGCTGGCCGATGCGCAGTCACATTTAGACAAACTGCAACAAGATATTGATCAGCTCTCTTTGCAGTGTTTGCCACCACTCCAGTTATTTGATGTGGGGGCTACGTGGCAGGAACAAGCATTAACCGTCCACGCTGCCTATTCGCAGACGATTGGCAAGGCAATTAGCAAGCAGCAGGTCAATGCAGCGACTTATTACACGGCGTATGAAGCGACAGAAAAGACGTTGACACGGTGGGCAGCTCACGAGACGGCATTATTTGCTGGGCTGGTGTCGCTCATTTACATGGGCGGTTTGCTGACGCCCAAAAGTGACAATCTTTTGTGGCAAACGAATCAACGAGATATGGATAATCCTGAGATCGCACAGCGTTTTATTGATGCGCTGAGAGGGCTTGGCATATTGGCAACACCGATTTGGTCGGATGAAGGGGCTTTGTTGAGTGTGGGTGAAAATTCGGCCGAAAGCAAAGCTGTTCCACTTTCATTATCTGGCACATGGTTTAATCTGCTCCGTGTACAACATCCCAACTTCACGCGCATGGGTGACGTATCAAAGCGTGACTCATTGGCGGCCAAACGGCAGTTGATGCAGCTTGCACCCAAGTTTGTTGATCAGGTGTTATCGTTAGAATTACGCGACAAACGGCTGGTTGCACGTACTGCGCGAGGAAATCTATTTGGCTATGTGACGAAGGGTCAAGAGCGGTTTGTTGCATCAGCCACATCGTTACGGATCACTCACATTCGGGCGACGAAAGACGGCAACATCAACGCTGTTGTCATTCCTCAGTAATTATTTCAATGAGCTGTGCTTGCTAAAACAAGTACAGCTTTATTCGTTTTTCACGCAGATTGGCGGTGGCCTACTGGCAATCTGCGTTGCTTTTTCCGCAAACAGT
>JBMZDF010000181.1:0-10848 GCA_049614105.1 Promineifilaceae bacterium (SeqCode) | reverse complement strand
CGAAACCGCTTGATTTTGTCAGGTTGGGATGTTTCGGGGGATATGCACAGAAGGCCAAGTAATGATGAACCATTTTGACCGATTACAATTTAGCGTTGGGAGCGTCTAATCTTCATTTGTTCTGCTTTCTCTCCAACGTTTAAGTGTCTTTTGGTCAGTACATTTGAGGCGACATTTAGCAGAACAGAACTTAATAGAGCATATTACATTGTTGGCAATGTTCCTCATTATATTTAGCTGCATGATGGTTAGCGTACATGTATGAAGCTGGTTGCCTCTATACTTATGCAGGGGTCGCAATTCGTTTTCTTGAACTACTTTTACTCGTGTTGAGTAGTTTATATCGTAGGTTGGCGCTTTCATAACGCTAAACTGTAATCAGTCGAAAAAGCACCTAAATCCTATAATGTTGGTCTCAGAACTTAAAGCATTGGTCAATTGCAGATGAGAATGCGTCCGCTATGTCCTAAACCTACGTTATAAATAACTCTTGTCAATATGTGAAACTCAACAACCTGCTAGACTTGTCTCTACAGTATTAAAAACTTTTATTATGCGGAGAAAACAATGAGTGACGTAAAACACGAAATGTTTGTTGATAGGATAAATGTTCTTGTCCAAAAACTTAACAATCTTTTAGAAGCAAATCATGTAAGCACAAAGGCATCTCAGGCAACAAAAGAAATGCCCGAAGACGAGATAACAACAACAATACATAATCTCGTTAAACATTTCGACGATTTTCTTAAGCAGCACCTTTATATGGAAATATCTGGCGATCCTGACAAGATGCAAAAGCTTAGAGGACAAGTCAACCAACTGTCCCGCAACTGGCACAATCGCAATATCTAGGAATATATTTCAACAGATTAGTTTAGTGTAGATTACATAGAGTTTAATTATTTTCACGCAAACATAACTTGCGTGAAAAAGCAACACCAGCTATCATAAAGAGTTCGTATAAATGCTTGCGGACCGCAAGTGTTAACGGTAGAATTATGAGCGTGAAGGGCGGCGCATAGATTTATTTAAACAAATTTTTAGAGCGTGAGGTTTGTCTCCACGCTCTTTTTGCGCGTTTGTTTATAGGCACTTGACATGAGCATTATGGGCGATTTTTCAGAGGCTGTCAAGCCTCTATCCAACTCCCTCACTTTTAATCGCACGCACTGCTAATAACCTGTTGAGTCATGAGTTAAGTGGTTGGCAAACTGATGAAGGACAAGCAAGCTGGCAAATATGAACTGCCAGCAAAATTTGTCTAGATCAGCGTGCCAACTTTTTGTGCGTTATTTTAGGAATAAGACTTAATTAGTTAATCCCCTAGAGTCAGTGGGGTTCACACGGGTGGACATCTGCATTTTGTTCAAACCTTATTCCTCATTAAAGATGGATACATCGTTAACCGATGTGAGCCACGCCGCTTAAGCGTCTTAGGAATAATCGAGCTAGCGTGATTAAACGTTTAGCACAGTTCTTTGGAGGTCATTCCTGTGGAATCAACCGATTTCCGTTCTCTTCGAATCAGCCTTGCATCACCTGAGCACATTCGCTCATGGTCTTATGGTGAGGTGACCAAACCTGAAACGATCAATTATCGTCGCTTGCGTCCTGAAAAAGACGGCTTGTTTTGTGAAGCCATCTTTGGGCCAACCCGTGATTGGCAATGCTACTGCGGCAAATATAAAAACATCCGCTATAAGGGAATTGTCTGTGACAAATGTGGTGTAGAGGTGACGCGTTCATCTGTTCGCCGCGAACGTCTTGGACATTTAGAGCTAGCCGCCCCTGTTGCGCATATCTGGTACACACGCCGCGTCCCAAGTTATTTGGGTCTGCTGCTTAATATTTCACGCCGTAACCTTGATCGCGTTCTTTATTTCGCGCAATATGTGGTTACCAGCGTTGACGATGAAGCGCGTAAACGTGCTTTAAAGCGTTTGGAAGTTGAGCTTAAGGAAGCTGAAGCAAAACTTGAATCAGAGATTCAGAAACAGGTCCATGGCAACACAGACGACGCGCAGCTCCGACTGCTCGATCTGCGTGCTGAGATGGACGGGTTGAGCCAAACTTTTGAAGAACGCTTGGCCGAAATGACTGATGAGATTGTTCGTGACGCCAAAATGATGGAAACACGTCTCGGCAATAACATGGGCAAATCGGCCGAAGAGAACATGATGTTAGGCGATATTCTAATCGTCGCGGCTGGTGATACTATCTCCGCTGCACATGTCTCTTTGATTCAAGACACAACCACCGACCGACTGAGCCGCGCACAGACGCATAACGAGGAAGACCTCGAATCGAAACGTGCCAGCCTCAAGCAAGAAACCAATTCGCTGAGCGAAGAACTTGCTGCTGCTTCTCAAGAAGTTCGCGATGGATACGGCACACGCATAACCAAATTGCGTGAACTGGCGAAAACAACGCGCGAGCAGATGGAAGGGTTGGTTCGTGGCAACTTCCTGACTGAAAACGAATATCGTGAATTTAAGAGCCGTTTTGGTAATGTGTTCAAAGCTGGCATGGGTGCGGAAGCATTCTATGACATTTTGAAAGACATGGACCTCGACAAACTCTCACGCGATCTGTGGCGAGAAGTACGCACAACCCGCTCTAAACAAGCTGGGAAGCGTGCAACCAAGCGTCTAAAAGTGGTTGAAGATTTGCGCATGAGCGGCAATCGTCCTGAATGGATGATTTTGACCGTTTTGCCAGTCATTCCTCCCGACCTGCGCCCAATGGTTCAGCTTGATGGTGGTCGTTTTGCGACCTCCGATTTGAACGATTTGTATCGCCGCGTAATCAACCGTAACAACCGCCTCAAGCGCCTGCTCGATTTGGGTGCGCCTGATGTCATCATCCGCAACGAAAAACGTATGTTGCAGGAAGCGGTTGACAGTCTGATTGACAACAGCCAGCGTGGTAAGGCGCTTAGCCGCCGTGGCCGTCGCGAGTTGAAGTCCTTGTCAGACATGCTCAAGGGTAAGAAGGGGCGTTTCCGCCGCAACCTGCTCGGTAAGCGTGTTGACTATTCTGGACGTTCGGTCATCGTGGTTGGTGCGAAGCTGAAAATGGGTGAGTGCGGTCTGCCAAAGGTGATGGCGCTTGAACTTTTCCGTCCGTTTGTCATTAGCCGCTTGATTGCGGAAGGACATGCGAGCAATGTGAAAGGTGCGCGACGTGTGATTGAGCGTCAAGGCCCAGAGGTTTGGGAAGCGCTTGAAGTGGTGACGGAAGATCGGCCGATTATGCTGAACCGCGCCCCAACGCTTCACCGTTTGGGTATTCAAGCGTTTATGCCAAAGCTTGTTGAAGGGAAAGCGATCCAACTGCATCCGCTGGCTTGCGGTGCGTTTAACGCTGACTTTGACGGTGACCAAATGGCTGTCCATGTGCCGCTGGGTGCAAAAGCTGTCCATGAAGCAAAAACGCTCATGCTGGCAACACGCAACCTGCTAAAACCTGCGGACGGTCGCCCAATTATGGGGCCATCAAAGGATATGACGTTGGGAATTTACTTCCTAACCATGGCCGTTGATGGTGTGAAAGGCGAAGGCATGCTGTTTAGCTCATTTGATGAGATTGAGCACGCACACGCACTTGGTCATGTTCATCTACAAGCAAAGGTCAAGCTTCAAACCCAAACATGCTTCCAAGATGATGAAGGGCGCAACCGTTATGAAGACGGGCATTTTGAACAGCGTGTCATTGAGACAACCCCTGGACGTGTAATTTTCAACAGACACCTGCCAGAAGGGATTCGCTTCATCAACTATATGCTCGACAAGAAGGGGATCAACGAGTTGATCAACCTTTGCTATCGTTGGCTCGGTGTTGAACCAACGATTGAAATGGCAGACAGCGTTAAGAATATTGGGTTCAAATATGCAACCATTTCAGGTGTGTCAATCGCCGTAACAGATCTTAACGTGCCTTACGAGCGTCAAGTTATTCTTGAAGAGGCTCAGAACAAGGTCGATCGCATTGACCGTAACTTCCGTCGTGGTCTGTTGACCGCTGATGAGCAATATCAACGAACGGTTGATATTTGGAATCAGGCGAAGGAAGACGTTCAGGGCGCTGTTCGCGATGCGATGGACCCCACAGGTGCTGTTACCATTATGGCTTTGTCTGGCTCTACCAAGGGTGGACTTGGCCCAATCACGCAGCTCGCTGGTATGCGCGGTATGATGGCGGATCCGCAGGGTCGCATTATTCCTGTCCCGATTAAGTCAAACTTCCGTGATGGATTGACCGCACAGGAATATTTCATCTCGACGCATGGTTCGCGTAAAGGTTTGGCTGACACGGCGTTGCGTACGGCCGATGCGGGTTATCTAACTCGTCGTTTGGTTGATGTGGCGCAGGACGTGATTGTGAAGGTTCCAGATTGTGGAACGAAGAAAGGCGTTATTGTGAAGCGCGTTGACAACTTTGGTAAACAAACGTTGGCTGACCGCCTCTGGGGACGCTTTTCGGCCGAAAACATCATGAACCCCACAACGGGCGAGATCTTGGTTGAAGAAGGGGAACTGATTACAGAACCTCTGGCCGAGATTGTAGATGAAGCGGCGTTGGAAGAAGTCACCGTCTATTCGCCAATGACCTGCGAGATTCGCAAAGGTATCTGCTCGAAGTGCTATGGTCTTGACCTCGCCACGGGACGCCGCGTTGCAATGGGTGAAGCGGTTGGTATCGTTGCTGCTCAATCAATTGGTGAGCCTGGTACACAGCTAACATTGCGTACATTCCACTCTGGTGGTACTGCAACACGTGGTGGTGATATTACACAGGGTTTGCCGCGTGTTGAAGAGCTTTTTGAAGCACGACAGAAGCCAAAGGGTGAAGCGGTTATCACTGAAATCGGTGGTGTTGCAAACATCTACATGAGTGAAGGCGTCCGCCACGTATTAGTGACGGAAAGCAAGCTGCTTGATGATGTGTATGAAATCCCCAACGGTTGGGATGTCAAAGTTGGCGAAGGTCAAATTGCCGACATGGGTGACATCGTTGCTGAAAAGGGTGCAGAATACATTACGGCGCGTAACCGTGGACGTATCGACTCAATTGACGCAACGCAAGTTAAACTTGTTTGGGAAAGCAAAGACGAGCGGGATTATGAAATCCCTGCTGGTATGCGCCTCGTTGTTGAAGATGGGCTGACAATTGAAGCTGGACAACAGCTAACTGAAGGGTCGAAGAACCCACATGCCGTCCTTGAGATTCAGGGTCGTGATGCGGTTTTGACCTACTTGCTGCGCGAGATTCAGAAAGTTTATCGTCCACAGGGTCAGAACATTAACGATAAGCACTTTGAAGTGATTATCCGCAAGATGTTGAGCAAGGTGCAGGTTGTTGCCTCTGGTGATACAGAGTACCTCCCTGGCGACTTGGTTGATGCATATGAATTCCAAGAGCTAAACGAGGAAGTTGTCGAAGAAGGTGGTGAGCCTGCTCGTGCAATGCCCGTTTTGCTCGGTATTACAAAAGCTTCTTTGTCAACAGACAGTTTCCTATCGGCAAGTTCGTTCCAGCACACGATTAAGGTCTTGGCTGGCGCTGCGATTGCTGGTAAGGAAGACAACTTGGTTGGCTTGAAGGAAAATGTAATTATCGGTAAGCTGATTCCAGCGGGAACTGGCTTTAAGACAGAAGAGCAGGAAGAAATCATTGAGGAAATTATAGAAGAGTTTGATGAACTCAACTTTAGCTCAATGTTGATTAGCGACGATACGGACGAATCTGTATTGGAGCGAATCGTTGAATCTGCGCGACGTGATAAAGAAGGATAGGCTTTTTCTGAGCGAAGAGGGCAGGGCTTGTTTCAACAAGCCTTGTTTTCTACAAAAATAGAAGCCTTGATTTAGAAGGGCGTTCCAAGTTTGGGACGCCCTTTTTTGATCTTATGCTGCTTGCTATGATTGGCGTTTAAGGAGTGTGTCGGCGAGGTGATGGAGCGTGGCGGCGGCGTCACCTGTGGGGTTGGCGGCTGCGAGGTGGCCTAGCGATGTTTCGCTGTGCTGGCTGGCTTCTGCTTCTGCATAGCCACGTGCGGAGACAGCGTCTAGGAGGGTGATCGTTGTGAGGACGAAGTCAGTTTCGGCCGAATCCAACGCATAATGCGCCCGCAACGCAGCATTTTGCGCCAGCCCATACAAAACAGGCAAGGTCTTCTTTTTAGTCATGATGTCCGACTCAGAAGATTTGCCAATTTCCTCCTCATTGCCCCAGATGCCCAAAATATCATCAATCACTTGGAACGCTAGACCCAGTTTGAGGCCAAACTGCGCGTAGTGAGAAACTGTGTCGCTGTCTGCACCCGCCACAATCGCGCCAAGCTCACAGGCCAGCGCGATCAGGACCGATGTTTTGCCTTCGATCATCGTCATGTACTCATCGACGGTGACATCCTCACGTGTTTCAAAACTCATGTCCATCCACTGCCCACGTGTGAGTGCGAGGCAGGTTTCGTTGAGTCGGCGGGCCGCTTGGACAACTTTAGTGGCCTCAACGCCGCGCTGATCGAGGTTGATCATGGCAAGCTGTGCCGTGGAGAACATCGCGTCGCCCGTATTGATCGCCTGTGGTTCGCCCCAGAGCTTCCAAACGGTTGGACGCCCGCGCCGGAGCGGGCTGCCGTCCTCGATGTCGTCGTGAACGAGTGAGAAGTCGTGAATAATTTGGATGGCGGCGGCGGCGGGCAAAGCTTGTTGCCAATCCCCCCCTGCGGCTTCGCAGCAGAGCAGGGTTAAAATCGGCCGAATCATCTTGCCTGTGTAGGATAATTTCGGCCGAAACTGATCATCAACCCAGCCCATGTGGTAATGCATCATGCCATAAAAGCCGTCGGGTGAAGCGCCATTTGACTGAAAAACGCGCTGCATCTCTTCAGCAATTGCAGCACGATAAAGGTCCATTTTTGTGTTAAGAATCGACATGATTTAAGAGGTAAAGTGAGGTTTTGTACTGTTAGCGCGTGTGTAGGACAACTTGGCTTAGCTGCGCCAGCGTTGCCGAGCCAGTGCAAAACATGGTGATGCGTAATTCGTGCGTGATCGCATTGGCGAGAGCCACCGCACCCTCAACGCCGCCTTGATCGGCCGCTTTTAAGAATTCGCCAGCAAGACCGCCAACCTGTGCGCCCAATACGATACATTTGGCAACATCAATCCCTGTTTTCAGCCCGCCGCTAGCGATCAACGGCATATTTGGCACAGCCTCATGACAATAGCGAATCGAATCGGCCGTTGGGATGCCCCAATCTGTGAACGCACCCGCGACACGCCTCAAGTGGGCGGTTGGAGCGCGATACATTTCCACCTCGCTCCAAGATGTGCCGCCTGCGCCCGCTACGTCGATGGCGCTAACGCCTGCGTCGGCAAGTCGGCGGGCATCGGCCGCAGAAAAGCCCCAGCCAACCTCTTTGGCAATGACAGGAACCCCGATTTCTTTGCAAAGCTGCTCAACTTGGGGAAGCAAATTAGAAAAGTTCCCATCACCTTCTGGCTGGGTTGCCTCTTGCAGCGCGTTAAAATGCAAAATAAGCGCATCCGCTTCAATCATTTCAACCGCTCTTTGAAAGTGAAGTAGCCCAAAGCCGTAGTTCATTTGGACCGCGCCAACGTTTGCATAAAGCGGAACATCAGGGGCAATATCGCGCACCCAATAGGATTCTGCAAGTGTGGCGTCCTCAACCGCTGCGCGTTGTGAGCCAACCCCGATTGCCATGCCCGTCTCTTGTGCGGCTGCTGCTAACTGGCGATTGATGCCTTCCGCCCGCGCTGTTCCGCCCGTCATTGAGGAGATCAGGATTGGGGTTTTGAGGGTTTTACCAAGCAGCGTGGTGCGGGTATCAACGTCTGCTAGGTTGATTTCAGGTAATGCTTGGTGCATGAAGTAGAACTTCTCAAGCCCTGTTGTCAGGCGTGATTGAACGTTCTCTTCGAGATTAATGCGAATGTGATCTTCTTTGCGTCGCTCTGTTGTGAATTCGGCCGAATCACTCATATCGTTTTTAAACTCCGATTTGTCACTGGTTTGCCTATTGCTTTCTAGACTACGACTGGATGGTAGCATTAAAGAGTATACTATGCAGGTGAATCAACGACGAAAATAACCTGTTTGAGGTTGTGCCTAAGCTTGCAGCGGCTACAATAGGGCTTTGATTTTGTCGTTAATTTAGATGGCACTTCTAGGAGTTTTTATGCGCGTATTGATAACAGGTGGCGCTGGTTTTGTCGGCTCGCACCTTTGTGACAGATATATTAATGATGGGCATGAGGTTATCGCAATGGATAACTTCCTTACTGGTAACCCAGACAATATAGCCCATCTTTGGGGAAATGAACGTTTCAAGTTCATTAAACACGATGTGAGCAATTACATCTATGTCGATGGCCCTCTCGACGCTGTGTTCCACTTTGCCTCCCCAGCAAGCCCAAATGCTTATTTGGAACATCCGATCCCAACGATGAAAGTAGGATCACTCGGTACAATTAACACGCTTGGTCTGGCAAAAGCCAAAGGAGCGCGTTATCTGTTAGCCTCAACCTCAGAGGTTTACGGGGACCCGTTGGTTAACCCACAGCCTGAAACATATTGGGGTAACGTTAATCCAATTGGCCCACGTGGTGTTTATGACGAAGCAAAACGTTTTTCAGAAGCGTTGACGCTCGCTTATCAACGTTACCATGGGGTTAAAGCGCGTATTGTGCGTATTTTTAACACCTATGGACCACGAATGAGTTTACACGACGGGCGCGTTGTGCCGAACTTTATCTATCAGGCGCTAACAGGCAGACCGCTGACTGTTTATATGGATGGGCAGCAAACGCGCTCGTTCCAATATGTGACTGATTTGGTTGAAGGGCTGACCCGTTTGTTAATGTCAGATGAGCTACTGCCTGTCAATATCGGTAATCCAACCGAGATGACCATTTTGGAATTTGCAGAGGCCGTTATCGAAGTAACTGGCAGCAAGTCTGAGATTGTGTTTGTTCAGCCAGAAGATGATCGGATTAAAGACGATCCGAAACTGCGCCGCCCAGACATTACGAAGGCAAAGCGTGTACTTGACTGGGAACCACAGGTCGAGCTGGCCGAAGGTCTGCGTGAAACGATCGAGTACTTCCGCGATAAGGTATAAGTACTCACTTTCTCTCACAATTGTAACGACTTAGGGGTGATTAGATTTTCAGATCGTCAGACAAATTTACGTCTGAAAGCCTGATTTTTTGATCGCCTGAGTCGCTACCGTCATTTTTTGAATGCTTCAAACACTGACTGCTGAATTTTCTCTGTTTAACATCCGGCTTGAACGCTGGCATTGGTTGCTGGCGATTGGGCTGGGGTTGATGATTGCTGTTCTGCCGCCGCTGCTTGTGGTTGCGGCGCTGGGTGCATTGGTTGTCGGCGTGGCGGTTATTTCTGAGCCGCTGCTGGGCCTTGCGTTCACGCTGCTGTTAGCCCCGGTGAAGGCTTGGGAAGAAGTTTTTATTGGTGGCCCGATTGCGGCAGTTTCAACGGGTCAGTTGATGCTGCTGTTTACGATTGCGGTTTGGTTGGCAAGGGGGCTTGTCCAAGGGCGTATTGCGATCCCTCGGACGAAACTAAACGCGCCGCTTTGGCTCTTTATCAGCATGAGTGCCTTTACAGTTTGGGGTGCGCCCTCCGTTATTGACGGGGTGAAAGAGCTGTTGAAATGGGTTGAGGTTGTGTTTGTGATTTGGATGCTGCTGGATTTGACGCGCAATTTTCGGCCGAAAACAGCCCTCTACGGCACGGTTGTCGCCATGGTCAGCGTCGGACTTATCCAAGCGTTGTGGGGTATCTGGCAGTTTGCTCTGCGCGGCACAGGCCCGGCGCATTTTATTATTTTCGGCCGATTTTATCGCGCCACGGCAAGCTTCATGCAGCCCAACCCTTATGGTGGCTACATGGTGTTTAATCTGTTTTTGACCATCGGATTGCTAGCTGGACTTGGCATACCCGCATGGCGTGCGCTGCCTGCGTATAAGCTCCGCAAAAAGGTTGTTGAACTGTTTCAAACCACACCTTATTTGCCATGGTTGGTTGGCATGACGCTGCTGCTCATGACCGCGTTGATTGGCTCATGGAGTCGTGGCTCATGGCTTAATTTTGTGTTTGGGCTGAGCGTCTTTATTTTCTTTACGCCACGCAATCGACAACGAGGCATCATACTGATTGGCGGCAGCACGCTCTTTTTCTTGCTTGTCTGGAGCCTAGGATTGATTCCCCCAGCGATTGAAGAACGTCTATTTGGGTTTATTTCTAACTTTCGTTTTCAAGACGTGACCTATGTTATCCCCTCGCCAGGGGATTATGCGATTGTGGAACGCCTTGCCCATTGGCAGGCGGCGATCAATATGGCAGAGGTGCGTCTCTGGACAGGGTTTGGCTTGGGCAACTACCCTGTTGTTTACGAAACATATCGACTGCCGTTTTGGCCCGAACCATTAGGACACGCCCACAACATCTATCTGAACATTTTGGCAGAGATGGGAATTTGGGGGTTGTTCGCCTATGCAATTTTGTGGGTTCCAATTTTTGTTTATACGATGCGATTGCAGCGGGATTTGCAATGGCCTGAACGTGGGCTGGCACTCGGTTTACTTGGCGCGTGGTCTGGGATGTCGTTGCACCACATGCTTGATAATCTGTATGTGAATAACAACTTTATCTATCTTGGATTTATGTTTGGACTGCTGGTCATGCTACAATTACAGGTTGACTCACAAGCAAAGTCTCCTTAAGTAGATCCCAAGTAGTCGTTGACGAAAACCTCAGAGGTTTGTTGTCATCTACTCTGGTTTGTGCATAAAAACC
>JBMZDF010000180.1:8187-10870 GCA_049614105.1 Promineifilaceae bacterium (SeqCode) | reverse complement strand
ACTCCCACGCGGAGCGTAGGAGCGAGTCAGAAAATTTAGAATGCAATTGCCCTGTGCCTGACGTCTGTTGAAGCGTCCAACTTCTCAAATACGCTACAATAATGCTATGAATTTGAGAGACTTACTGGATAAAGTTGATAGATTGAAGGCTGAAATTGATGGGCTTCGGCCGATAGATCCGATTCAAGAACAGCGGATCATGCAAAAGTTCCGCCTTGACTGGACTTATCACTCTAACGCGATCGAAGGCAACTCTCTCACCTATGGCGAAACCCGTGCTTTGCTCATGCACGGGATCACGGCTGGCGCAAAACCATTGCGCGACTACCTCGATATTAAAAATCATCATACAGCGTTAGATTACCTGATCGATTTCGTCAACCGAAAAAATCCCTTAACTGAACACGTGCTGCGTGAATTCCATAAAATCATTATGGGAGAGCCAGAACGTGTTCAAGCGTTGACACCCACAGGCCAGCCAACTACACGCCTCACCACAATTGGGCAATATAAGACGATGCCCAATCAGCGCATGACCAGCACAGGGGAAATGATATTTTATGCGTCCCCAGAGGAAACGCCGCTCAGAATGGCCGATCTCATGCAATGGTATCGCCAACAGCTTGACGAAAAACTGCACCCACTTATCCTAGCTGTCACCTTCCACCACGAGTTCGCCAGTATTCACCCCTTCGACGACGGTAACGGACGCATGGCCCGTATTCTGATGAACCTCATGCTTATGCAAACTGGCTATATCCCCGTCATTATTGAGGCTGAAACCAAGGAACAATACTTACTCGCCCTCGAACAGGCTGACGCAGGGGATATTGAGCCATTCATATCGGTTATAGGAAACGCTCTATTAAAATCTATGGGCTTGTATCTTCGAGGGGCAAAAGGTGAAAATATTGAGCAAGTCACCGATATAAACAAAAAGCTGACCTTCCTCAAAAGGCGTTTACAGTTGTTGGATAACCAGAAGCAGGAGAAAGCGGCACTTCGCAAACAAACAATTGAATTCTGGCTAACTGACTTTTTAAAACCATTTCTCACTGGTTTAAGTACAGAACTTGTAAAGTTTTCTGATTTGTTCATGGAAACTAAAATCAGCGCAGCACATACTGAAAGTTTGGCTCCAATAATGCTTGGGGGAGATCAGTATAGTCAGCTTTTTGAAAAGATTTCTGAAACTTATTCTCAGAATATTATTCAAGGCGAGAGGTCGCAACTTCTCATCTTAACCTATATATATATAGGTTTTCAGCATCAGCAGCAAAATGCAAACATAAACATTCATATTAGCATAGAGAATGATGACTTCAGCGTTCGCCTCAAAAAATCAGATTTCTCTTTAACGTTAGATGGCACGCTCATTCACTACCCTGACCATCAGGCGCAAACAAATTTCGTTGTAGCTCTTACAAATTATTTCTATAACCACCTTAATCAGTTAATCGACCAAGCAGATCATGATTAATTGTTGATGAAAACCTCAGAGGTTTTTATGCACAAGCCAGAGTGGATGACGACAAACCTCTGAGGTTTATCCCCTACTTAACGGTGAGGAAGGTTAAAAAGGGCCGCAGGAGCGGCGGGGGGACGTACCCACGCGGAGCGTAGGTACGAGTGACGAGGTTGGGGTGCGTTTATGGGAGCGTGGGGAATACCAACACCTTCATCCACAATCAGCGTTTGCGTAAGGATATAAGCGGGCGACACGTCAAAGGCATAACCGAAGTAGCTTTAAGAAGGTATTCGGTATTCCGTATTCTGTTAACGCCAGATACCGAATGCTGAGCACCAAAGACCAATTCTATTCACCTAACAAAAGGCATTCTATGACATCTCCCCCCCCTTCCTCCTCCCGTTCTTATGGCTTGATTGGTGCGATTGCGGTCGTGTTGATTGTTCTGGTCGCTTTGTTTGCGTTTCGTTCAGATGGGGCTGATTCGGCCGAAATCAGCAACGAAGGCACAACACAAACCATTTTCGCCAACGGCAGCGGCACGCTTGCCATCGGCGACCCCGCTTGGGAATTTGACACGGTTGACATCAACGGCAACCCCGTTGCGCTCAGCGACTTTGCAGGACAGCCGATCATTATCAACTATTGGGCAAGCTGGTGCGGCCCCTGTCGGATCGAGTTTCCCCATTTGCAAGAAGCTTATGAGCAATATCAAGATGAGGGGGTTGTCTTGCTGGCGGTTAATCAGCAGGAGGACGCGGCGACCGCCATCGACTATTTTCGTGAGCTAGGGCTGTCGTTTACGCCTGTGCTGGATGAGGATGGGGAGATTGGGAAGCAGTATCAAATCGGCCGAACGCTCCCGACAACCTTCTTCATCAACCCCGCTGGCGAGGTAGCTGCTGTCCATCGCGGCCCTATGACGTTTGGGCAGATCGAAGGTTATTTAGCAGATACGATGGGGAGGAATGCAGAATGATGAAAAAAGAGGTTGGCGGTCGATTTGACCTCTTTTTTGTGCATTTGTAATTTATTTTGGGTGTGTTTCATTTAAGTAAAGAGCGGTGGCTGAGCGTGCCGAAGCCTGAGCATATCAAAGTCTGAGCGACACACCACTGCGACTTCGACAAGCTCAGTCTACGTTATCATCACCAACCCATTTGAAACACACTCTTTATTTTTTGCTTTCCAGATAATGATGCCACAGTAGACGTG
>JBMZDF010000180.1:0-8177 GCA_049614105.1 Promineifilaceae bacterium (SeqCode) | reverse complement strand
GTGGCTGCCAGCGCAGGGCAATCTCATCAAGTGCAGGGTAGCTCGGCACGTCATCCAGTTCCAACACGTTGCGTGCCGCCACTGCCAAAGCACGATCGCCTGTCGGCCACACGTCAGGACGACAAAGCACCATCAATAGGTAAATATCAGCCGTCCATTTACCAATCCCCTTGAGCTTCATCAGCGTTTTGCGTGCGTCTGCATCGGGCATGTTGGCCAGCGCCGCCAAATCAAGGTCGCCCGACAAAATCGACTGTGACAAAATGCGCCCATAGCGCGTTTTCTGACGGCTAAAGCCAACCGCTCGCAGTTCAACATCGTCCAAGGTCAAAAACGTCTCAGGCGTAACCTCACCATCTAGCCGCGCTATCAGTTTGTTGAGCGTTGCCAGTGCCGAGGCAAGCGACACTTGCTGTTCCAAAATGATGTGGAGCAGCGTCTTGAAACTGTGTTCACGCGCCCAAAGCGGCGGATTGCCATACTGCAAATAGATCGCCCGCAGATGAGCATCTGTTTTGATCAAGTCTTGTACCGCTTCTGCAAGCGATTCATCATTAAGTTTTGCGACCATGTGTTACGGTTTGTTCCAGTAGTGAAGCAGCGTGCTGCCATCAGTAATGCCAAGCGGCGCAAGCGCACCAATTGTGAAAACAAGCAAATGAGTCCAAGCAAAAAAAGCGGTCAGCAGCCAAGGTAAGCCGCCACCAGAACGCAATATCAACGCGATTGCGCCAAAAACTAAGGCAGCGAGCATACTGCCAACTGGCCCACCTGCCGCTCGTTGCATGTGAATAGATGCGGACAGCTTTGGCTCGTTTTCTGGGTAAACTGAGATACCAAATACAGCAAGGAATCCAAAATGAATGCCGTGCATCGGGTAGCCTGTCTGGCGTGCCGCCATGGCGTGGCTGAGGTTGTGAATGATGTCAGCCACCCAATAGAGCAGCATCGCGGCAAATCCACCACCGATCGCTTGGCCTGTCGGCAGGCTAAACAGAGTTGTCCCAGCAATGCTTAGAAGCGCCCAAGGGAGTAGGATTCCGCCGATGAAGGCGATTTCGGCCGAAAAATGCAGCGCCCCAATTTTTCCAAGAGCATATCGTTTTGAGTTAAACATCCATACCTCACTTTCTCACATAGTTACGGAAGCAATCCTGCTGAAATCGTCATCTCCGCCAGCGCCTCACCCCACAGCTTGTAGCCAAACGTTCCGGGATGAAAGTCGTCAGACGAATACATGCGAGGATCGTCAGAAATAATGTCGTTCAGCACATAGAGATTGTCTATCTCTGACAAAACACGTTCTGTCACCAAATTCAGCATCTTCCCACGCAGACCAAGCATACCACGAAGCGGCATCGGCAAGGCGGGAAACTGCCCAATTGGCGGCATTCCAGACCAGATGATAGGGACATCGCTGCCCAAGATACGTTGCATGTTATCAACAACCTGCTTGAGATCTTGCGCCCACCCTTTGGCAGTATTCAACTGCATAATGTCATTGCCACCTAGCGCAGTGCCGACCAAATCGACTTCTAAGCCATGCAGTTGTGGCACAAGGTTGCGCAGCGCGGTTTCGGCCGTCGCGCCATTTCGGCCGATAACAACCCATTCAACCGCCCGCCCCGTTCGCTCATTCAGCACCCGCGCCCACTGCCCGCCAATGCTGTCCACCATCCACTCTGTGCCAACACCCGCCGCCGTCGATTCGCCAAAGAACAGGATGCGCAGCGGCTTGCCCTGCCCCTCGATCATGCCATGACGCAGCCCCGCCGCCTCTGGCAAACGTGGAATCGAGCGCCGCAAACGCATCGCCTGCAAAACCATGATCGGGCTAGCCACAAACGATAATTTGGCCCCCAGTCGGTAAAGTTGAAATTTGAGCGTCACCTAATTCTCCGTGTTGTGTGCATATCTATCTTCGCAAAATGTATGCGAGCGCGGATAGTGGCGAGTTGCGGGTCACAAGTCAAGAGAAGAGCGGGCTTATGAATCGGTTTCTTACTAGCCGCTCCCAGCTATTTGCTTACCGTTGCCTCCAGCAGCACCGCATGAAATTTGAAATCGTGGTTGTCCTGAATCAGGAACGTTTCGCGGTATTCGCGAGGGGCTTCATCAAAAAGCGTGCGAATCATGGCAACGTTGGCCGCAGGCGTGTTCATGCGCGTCACCCATTTCTCAAACACGATGTCCCAGCGCCACGCTTCGACGACTCGCGACGTAAATCCAGCCGTTGACAACATCGCCAACCATTGCGAAATTGAGTGGTCACGCACGTGTGATTTGTCGCGCAAAATTTCAAAGGTCTGCACAAATGAATCTTCGCCTGGCGATTCTGGCGCAACAATATCCTGCACTAACAGTTTGCCATTCGGCCGAAGCACCCGACACGCCTCATGCAGCGCCGCCATCGGATTCGGCCAATGATGGGCGCTAACGCGGGTGACAACCGCGTCAAAACTATTGTCCTCAAAAGGCAATTTCTCAACATCGCCTTGCTGGGTCGTCACGTTTTGGACACCTCGTTCGGCCGCCAACAGCATCACCTGCTCCAGCATCGCCTCAGATAAATCGTAGGCCACAACTGACGCGCTAACGGGCGCAACCGCCATCGTGGCATGTCCCGCGCCACAGCCCAAATCAAGCACCTGTGGCGATGCTAATTCGCCGATCAGTGTGGTGAACTGTTGCAAATCATGCCCGTCTGAATGTCCTCGGCTGGTACGGTAATTCGCCGCAACATTGCTAAACTGCTGGTTAACTGATTGTTTGACTGTTGTCATCGTTGCATCGCTCCTTCTAAAAATAGTTGGGTGACTTGTTTGTAGGCGGTACTGCGGGTGATGGGGAGGGTATCGAGTGATTTCGGCCGAATGACAATCTCGGTCAATTTCCGATAGGTCAACAGCAAAAACGCCAGCGACCAGTCAGACCGAATGATGCCCTGATCGATTCCTTGTTGAAACATCGGCCGATAGTAATGATCAAGCCGCCAATCACGCGCCTGCTCATACTGCTGCCACAAACGCGGATAATGAATCCGCAAATCGTCATAAAAACGCTCATTGATTTGGGACAATACCTGCCCCGTCGCCGCCGTAACCTGTTCTAGTTTTGTCGAAAAATGCAGCGCTTCATTTTGCACAATCGCCGCCAATTCAGCATTGCGCCGCTCGTTAAATTGCGCCAACACCGTTTCGACAATTTCTTCCTTATTGCCAAAGTGCCGATAAATTGTCCCTTTGCTGACTCGCAACTCAGCAACAAGTTCATCAACCGACACTTTATAGAAACCACGCTCAAAAAAAAGCGCCGCCGCTGTGTCTAGGATAGTTTGCTTTGTTTTTGGATTAATCGATCTTGCCATAACAGAACTATTTTTGTACTTTTAGTATCATTATAATCAGCGACGCGCTTTTTGCAACAGATTAGATGACCTGATACTCTAATCGTCAGGACGCTCAGGCGGTTAGATTATCATTCCCCGACTACCTCAAATTCTGATGACAACGATACACTCCACCATTGAACAAACTTTTCGCGCCGAACAGGGGCGAGTTTTGGCACACCTGATCAGCACCTTACGCGACTTCGACTTTGCGGAGGATATGCTGCAAGATGCGCTGATCGCCGCACTCGAAAAATGGCCTGAACAGGGCATTCCCAACAACCCTGGCGCATGGCTAACGCGCACCGCACGCAACCGCGCAATCGATCGGCTGCGACGGGCGCAAAATTACGACCGCAAGCTGGACATCCTCAAACGGCTCATGTCGCAAGTCGCGGCATCGCCAGAGGAAGCCGCAATGGAACATATTCCTGATGAGCGTCTCAAGCTGATTTTCACCTGTTGCCACCCCGCCATTGCGCTGGAAGCACAGGTGGCCTTGACGTTGAAAACGCTGGGCGGCTTAACAACTGAACAAATTGCCTCTGCGTTTCTTGTGCCAAAGGCAACGATGGCACAACGGATTGTGCGTGCCAAACGCAAAATCACAAAAGCGGGCATTCCTTATCGGGTTCCCCCTACCGATCTGCTGCCTGAGCGCGTGCGTGCCGTTCTGGCAACCCTTTATCTTATCTTTAATGAGGGCTACTCTGCCTCAGCAGGCCACCAGCTTATCCGTCGCGACCTCTGCGGCGAGGCGATCCGTCTGGGACGTGTGCTCAGTATGCTGATGCCGCATGATCCAGAAATTTTGGGCTTGCTGGCGCTTATGCTGTTGCAAAACTCACGCGCCTCGGCCCGCAGCGACAGCGCAGGCGAGCTAATTTTGCTTGGCGATCAAGATCGTTCGCTTTGGGATCATGGTGCAATTGAGGAAGGAACGGGCTTGCTCGATCGGGCGTTAGAGATGCAGCAGCCCGGCATGTATCAGATGCAGGCAGCGATTGCCGCGCTGCATGGTTCGGCCGATTCGGCCGAACACACCGACTGGCAACAAATCGCCCTGCTCTACGCCTCGCTGTGGCGCATCAACCCTTCCCCAATCATTCTGCTCAATCGTGCTGTGGCTGTCTCGATGGCCGACGGCCCCGTGCGCGGACTGGCCGCACTCGACGCAATCGCAGACGATGGGCGGCTCGATAATTATTATGCCTATCATGCGGCGCGGGCTGATATGTTGCGACGGGCGGGGTTTTGGGAGGCATCGGCCGAATCCTACGCGCTTGCGCTCACCCTCACTCAAAACAATATCGAACAAAACTATCTTCGCCGCCGCTTGAACGAAGTTGAGCAACATGCTAAAAGCTAAAACGGGCCGTCTGTTTGCTGTGTTTGGTCTTCTGTGCCTGTTGATTAGCGCCTGTCAACCACCGTCGCCTACCCTTGACGCAGATCAATATGCCGACCAAGTGTACGGCGCATGGCAGGCGATCATGGTCGCTAACCACACAGGGTTGCAGTATGAAGGGCAATTTCTTGACGTGCCCAGTTCAGATCAACAAATCGAACTTGCGCTCCTAGACCAATGGGCAACCGATGACGACACCGCCATCGAGTGGGTCAACCTGCATATTCTCGAAACATACGGCCTCGATCCAACCTACGAGCAAATCCGCGATGAGTGGGTCGATCATCTCAACCACGACATTTGGGTGTCAACCCTTCGCGCTCGTGAGCTGATGGACGAGGGATATTTGCCCCCCGACACGGGCAGCACGGCTCTCAACCCTGACGGCGCATGGTCTATCGATGCGATGCTTGAAACAGAGCTATTCGGCCTGATTGCCCCCAATCAGCCAGCGGAAGCACAGCGCCGCGCCCGCTACTTCGCCCGCATCACCAACAGCGGCCTCGCGGTAGAAGCTAGCGCCTTCTATGCCCACCTCTATGCCGAAGCGTTTAGTGAGTCGAGCATCCCTGTTCTGATCACATCGGCCAAAAGCACCTTCGCTCCAACCTCTCAGGTCTACCAACTGGTGACAAACGTTGAAACATGGCACGCGGCCGATCCCGACAACTGGCGCAAAACACGACAGCTTATTCATATCACCTATGATGATGATCCAAACTGGTGGGCGGCAAAAGTCAACTTCGCTAGTACTATCATGGCGCTGCTTTATGGTGAGGGCGACCTCATCAACACGATGACGATTGCGGGGCTTGCTGGCTGGGATGCTGACAACAATATGACAACGGCGGCGGGCCTTCTTGGCATCGTTTCTGGCTACGACGGCCTTCCCCTCCCAATCCGCAACGCATCCGACATCTATTTCAATGAAGATGTCACAGGCGACCTTCCCAAATACGATTCCGTCAAGAACATCGCTTTACGCACAACCCAACTCAGGCTAACAGACTGAATTATTTATTCAACAGGAAACATCATGACTTCTGACCAAATTTTACGCGACCAGCTCGTTAATCTACTCACCCAACGACAGGCTCACATGCTGTTTGAGGACGCTGTGGCGAACTTTCCAGCCGAACATATCAACACACGTGTGCCAAACGCGGCCTACACTTTTTGGCACATTGTCGAACATCTGCGCCTCTGCCAGTGGGACATTCTCGATTACATCGTCAACCCTGCCTATGAAGCGCCCGATTTTCCTGCGGGCTATTGGCCTGCCAAAGATGCCACCACTGATATGGACGGCTGGAATCAATCGGTTGCACAGTTTACGGCCGATTTGCAAGCCCTTGTCAACATCATCAACGATCCCGCCAACGACCTCCACGCTCAGATTCCACATGCGGCCTCTGGTCACAATATCCTGCGTGAAGTCCTTATCATCGGTCAACACAACGCTTATCACGTCGGTGAACTGGGCGGCTTGCGTCAATCTATGCAGTTGTGGTGAGAATCTGGAGTGTGTTTCAGAGCGCCAAAGAAAATAAAAAGGGGCCGCTTCTGCGACCCCTTCAAAGGATTAAATTCTATAATTGAAGTGTTTAAGGATAATAACTAGGTGGTGTGAGCGGTAAATCAATAAAATGAATAATTCCATTTGTTGCCACAATATCGCTAGCAACAATTCGTGCAGAGCCATTCAACGAGATTGGTTCCCCTTCAATCACCGTAATACTAATGCTGTTTCCAAGCGCCGTGAGCAGTTCACCTGATTCAGCAAGGTCCTCTACGCTCAGGTTTCCACGCCCAATATGATAGAGCACACGCTGACGGCGCAGTTTTTCATCTTCCATGGAGGTAAATGATTCATACGCTTCAAGCGGCACAAATACCGTGAACGGCGCGTTTTCAGTCAACATCATTTGCAGGTCGCTTGTCATAAGCAGCTCAACAAATGCGGCATACTGCTCATGATCGGCAATTGTTTCAAAGATACTGCGGGGTTCACTGTCTGCGGTGACTCTCAACCCTGTATTGACATAGGTTTGTACAGAGTCTAGCGCCCCTGTCGCAAAATCAAGCGGGTTTGCTTCGTCCGAATTTTCAGCAAGCCCGGCCAATACATCTACAGCCCCGTCCATTTCAAGCAGACGCGATTGATGCAACTCAGCCGTCTGTTGCAGGTTTGTCGTCAGCGCTTCACGCTCACTACTCACCTCAATCTGATCAACCTGTTCGACAACCTGATCAAGCAATGTTGCATACGCTTTGGATGTCGAAGCAATGTGTTCTCCATCGCCACGCTCAACCAACTGTTCAATTTCGTCAACGCGACGGCCGGCAAAGTTTAACTGAAGGGAGATTGATTCCGTATCAGTTTCCGTGCGGCTCAGTCGATATTGTTCAATGCCTGTCTTAACAGGGTACAGCGTCGCACCGGGCAAAGAACGTTCGGATGCATAAATCGTACCACCCGTCACACTGCCAAACAGCGTTGTGACCATCATCAGTACAAGCGCCCAGCGTACAAGGCTAGAGCGTCTTAGGGTAAACCAAGACCATGACCATGAGCGGACGGGCTTAACTGGTTTGTTGCGGGTGGTGGTGGGTGCTTGGCGTGCTTCAAGCTTACTCAATAGACTCGCACGCGCATTGGCTCTGAACTCGGCCGAAGGGGCTACCGACTTGTCTTGCGTCACATCATGCAAAACGGTTCGCATCGCTAGCAAAGCAGCCAGTTCATCATGCCGTTCTGGGTATTTTTGTAGGCAATCTTCAACTGTTGCTTGTTCTGCATCGATTGCATCAAAGCATTCAGCTAAAATATCGCTAATATCACGCGTTAAACTCACTCGTTCAATCCTGTTCGATCGATGTGTCGCCGCAACGCACGCAATGCACGGTGCTGCAAAACACGCACCGCGCCAACCTGTTTGCCGAGTATTCCAGCGACTTCTTTGTGATTCAATTCGGACAAAAATCGCAGTGTGAGAACTTCTTGCTGGAGTGGCTCCAATTCTTTGATAGCTGCCAAGACAGTATCAACCTGTAACCCAATTGCGATATCAGACTCTAACTGCACAGATGAGTCTGGTAGATCAAATTGTGTATCAATATCGACAAACTGTGCCTTCTGTTTGCGTCGATGGTCGATCACAATATTACGAGCAATTCGATACAGCCATGCCTGGAACGGCAGGCCTCGCTCTTGATAGTTGTCAATTGCCCGCCACGCTTTTAAAAAGACGCTTTCGGTTAAATCCTCAGCTTCTTCTTTATTACCTATTCGGTAATAAATATAGCGATAAATCGAATCTAAATAGCGGACATACAAATCACCAAATGCTTCACTATCACCTTGCTGCGCACGCGCAACCA
>JBMZDF010000179.1:5029-10874 GCA_049614105.1 Promineifilaceae bacterium (SeqCode) | reverse complement strand
GATTCGTACCGTCAACTTGCGCTCAGCTACATTAACCCGCTCTTTTATGGGGCGGTCTTTTTTCTGATTGTGCAGGCGCTTTTGGCTTCGCTCAACGCCCAAGGCATTACGTCGCCAGGGCGTAACTTTTTGATCGCGGGGTTTGTGCTGAACTTGGGGCTTAACCCGTGGTTTATTTTTGGCGGGTTTGGCATGCCTGCTTTGGGAATTGAGGGGATCGCTTGGGCGACGGTGTTGGTGCAGTTTTGGGGGTGTATTTATGCTGCGTATGAGGTTTCAAAGGCGGGGCTGGTAACGGGGGAGAGTTTACGACGGGATTGGATACCGAATTTGGGCATTTTCGGCCGAATTATGCAGCAAGGTCTACCCAACACAATGGACGTGCTGGGCGTCTCGGTTGGCTTTTTTATCCTTACGTTCTACATCAGCAAATTTGGACAAGCGCCGATTGCCGCCTTTGGTGCAGCTTCGCGCATTGAACAGGTGGCTCTGCTTCCCGTTCTGGGCGTCAATACGGCTATTCTGGCGTTGGTGTCGCAGAATAATGGGGCGGGTAATATCGGCCGAATGTACGAAACATTCAGAGTGGGAATGCGTTATGGCGTGCTGCTCATGCTTGTCACCATGTTTTTAATCATGGTGTTTGCACGGCCCCTCATGGGTCTGTTTACAAATGATGCCGAAATCATCAATATCGGCGTCAGCTACATTCGCATCCGCGCCCTTGGCCTGATTCCCAACGCCTTATTTTTTGCGGGGTCTAACGTTTTGCGAGGTCTCAAACGCCCTTACTGGCCCTTATTTTGGAATGTCTTGCGTTTTGTCGTTCTGCCTTGGGCGTTTATCGCTTTGTTCATTACAAACCTAGGGTATGGACTGAACATGATGTGGAGCGTCACCGTGGGTGCATTTGCGATCGCGTGTATTGCAACGGTGGCAACCGCTTATTACTTTTTGCCCAGTCAAACCCCGATTGCCGAAACTCATTAGAAGGAAGTTGTTTGCCCTCTGTTTGGTCTATTCGGCCGATGCAATTGCCATTTCAACAAATGGATAAATTTGCTCAACAATAACACGGTATCCTTCGGCCGTTGGGTGGATATAATCAGCTTGGTTGAGTTCGGGATCGGCCGCAACGCCCTCAAGGAAAAACGGTATCAAAATCGCATCATGCGCGTCAGCCACATCGGGATAAATTGACGCAAACTCGCTAGCATACGCCTCCCCCAAATTGCTGATAATCTGCATGCCCGCCACGACAACAATCGTGCCGTTTGCTGTAAACTGTTCAGTCAACAAGTCAATATTTTCGCGCGTGATGGCGAGATCGATGCCACGTAGCCCATCATTGCCGCCTGTTTCAATAATGACAATTTGCGGATTGGCACGCATCACCCATTCTGCACGTGACAGCGCCGCGCTGCTTGTTTCGCCACTAATCCCTGCATTCGTAATCGTAACGTTGTAACCGTCCGCGCGTAATTTACGCTCAAGCTGTGCAGGATAGCTGTCGTTTGGCGCAACGCCAAACCCTGCGGTCAGAGAATCACCAAGCGCGAGAATGGTGATCGCGTTGTTGTCCACCGTGGGAGAAGCTTGCGTCATAGCTGTGGGGGTAGGGGATAGTTCGTTTGTCCCACAAGTGGTCAATAGCATTGTGGTTAACAGGATAATCGTTAGGAAGGTATCGTGCCTATTCATTAGCTTGTTCTATCATAGACGAGGATAGATTGGCATAAGTTTAGCGTCGCACTTGCATATCCTAAACATGTCAAAGGGTCTTATTGGGCGAGGAATACATTGACTTTAACAGGTTCAGCCAGCGTGTTCATGCCCTTTAACCTAAGCCCTAAACTGTAATGTGACGAGCGAACCATAATGAGTGTCGAAACAGTCAGTCCTTAGATAGACGTTACCAATTTCCTAGCCAATTTTGGTGAGCGTAATTGACAATGAAATTTTCAACATTCATAATGCAGATAGCGATACGTTGTTAGCACATTGTAATATTGTTGTTGACAAACCTTATTTGTAATCATTGTATTGATACCAGATTGATTTCCCCATGTGCTTGCAAGGGGATTGTAATAAGTAAAGGAATTTCCATGAAAGTTAAAAACACCAAAAAGATGTATGAAGCCCCTGTCATTGTTTATGAAGGGCGTATTAGCACGCGTGCTGGAAGTACCCGCAGTAATGATGGCGGGAATGGCGGCGGCGGTGTTGATGTGTTTAGCAACGATAACTAGAAAGTGATAATTCTGTGTCCAAAGGGGTGTTTACACAACCCCTTTGGGAGCTAAGTTTTCTCCCCCCTTGTGGTTAATCATCCCCAATGATTGATTACAATCTGCTCCTCTGAAACCTAAAGCCAAGTAATTCATCAAACCATCGGCAGATTATAAAAATTTTCGATCAATAAACCTCAGAGGTTTGTTGTCTACGCGGGTCTGTGCATAGAAATCTCTGAGGTTTTCGCCTGCTTATATGATTTTTGATGTAAGTTAGCGAACGACCGTCGTTTATTACAAACGTAGCATAGTTCGCCAACCTAACATCAGAGCGAACTAAGGACGAAGTAATATTTTGCGAACCCCGGGCTGGGCGGCATGTTCAAAGGCGGCTAGTCCGTCTGCAAGTGAATATTCAGCCTCAATAAAGGGTGTGACCTGAATGACGTTTTGTTCTAGCAAGTCCAGCGCTTTGTCGAATGGGCCGCAGCGGGAGCCGATGAGCGTAATTTCATTGACAACGATTGTGGCAAAGAGAGACCCAATATTTTTGAAGAGTGGCTGGTTGGGATCGTCAGCGTAGGTGCTTTTGAGGATAATCGCCCCATTCGGCCGAACAAGCGCCACTGCCTGCCGAAACCCTGCTGGGCTGGCTGTTGCCTCCACCACCAAATCATACGTTCCCAGCTTGACCGAATCGCTGTAGCGCGTCGGGAATCCAAGGTCTGCTGGCAACTCAAGCGACTTCTTTGATCGGCCGAGGACCGTCACATTGCCGCCAAAGTGGCGCAACACTTGTGCGATCAGCATCCCCAAACGACCTGGCCCAATCACAGCAATAGCTTTACCGTCAATCTTTGTCTGCTCCGTAATGCGTATCGCTGCTGCCAGCGGCTCTGTAAACACTGCTTGGTTGGTCGAAACACTGTCTGGAACCACCAATAAATTAACGATCGGCAAGGTGATGTAGTTAGCAAACACGCCATCTTTGTTCACAATCCCCAATACCGTTCGATGTGGACACTGTTCTGGGCAGCGCATATCGCAGGAGCCATTGCATTTGGGCGAAAGATTGATTGTGCTGACAACTCGCTTGCCAACCCATTCGGCGTTGGCTTCATCTTCAACCGTGTCGACAATGCCGACAAACTCATGTCCTAAGACCCCATCATAAGGATAATATCCCTTGATAAGCTCAAGGTCGGTTGAGCAAATCCCCATGCGTGTTACGCGGATCAGCGCTTCACCTGCTGCTGGCGTGGGTTTTGCATAATCAGACTTCAATGATAGCTGGTTATTTTGTAGGTAAAGTGCTTGCATGTTGTTATTTATAAATTGTACTCGTTTGTTTCTGCAATTGACGGGTTAACTCACGACATGGGCAATTATATCGTCTAGGCTTGGTGAGTCGTAAGTAGATACTGTTGTAGGTCGGTATTTCAACTAAACTAAGCGGCTGGTTATGGTTTTACTTCATACTAGCCCCATTTGTGGCTGGTTTAACGCCACAAAACGGGTAGATACAGCTTGTGAGCTAATACTTCCCGCTCCTCTCCAATTAAAAACGTAGCAGGGTCGCTGACGTTACCACCTTGATCGCGAGCAATGGCAATAAAGCGCACGCCCCAGATATAGTCGCCCGTATATTGGGCGCTGGTTTGTGTTGTCGCCATCAGCCAAGGCTGCGGTGTGCCGCCATCTACGCTGACTAGAATATCGTATGATTGGATGCCGCTGCCCGTTTGGTCGTCGCCGCTCCAGTTAACATCGATTGTGCCGCTGTTTTCGGCCGCATTAAGCATCACGGTCGGCAACTGTAAATCACGCTCAACCAAAATATAGGGTCGTCCACCAACAGGCCAATAGTTTGGATTGGGGCTATTAGGGTAATTTTGATTGGTGGCGGCGGGCAGCGTGAGATAATAATAGCCGTCGGTGGGCGCAATAAATTCCTGCGTGCCGTCTGGACTAAGCAACAATGCGCCTGTGTCAACGGCAGGAATCACGGCCGCTTTGTCTGTGCCGTCACAGGTCCAAAGGCCCATGATGCGCTGGTTTGTATTCGGCCGATAAAAAGCGATCCACTCCTGCCCATCATGCGCCGCAAGCTGGCTGCACACCTTCATCCGCCGCAGCGGAACGACATCCTGCAAATATTGCGTCAAAATTTGATACGCCGTCAGACTAGGCCGCGCCGTCTCAGGCTGTGGATGTTGCGAGGCGCAGATTGAGTCGGTTGCGTTGCGAAATAAGCCGTTGGCATCCACATAACAAGGCTTGCTTGTATCGTGAATATAGTTGCCATCGGCCGTGCAAAGCTCCCCATTGTGCGGCGGGAAATTGGTTTGCTGCGGCTGATTACCACACCCATCCTGAAGTTGAAAATGGAAAACAGCGTCCGCCCCCGCGAACAGCCCGTACATTGCCGTTTGGATAATGTAATCAGCTTGCTCATCCATCGTGCCGCGATAGGTTGACGTGGACGCCCAAACTGGCCCAGGATAATCATTCCAGACGGTCATGCCCGTTTCATTGAGCCAGACCGGCTTGTCCAGCCCAAATTCGCCCATTGTGTTTTGCGCCCGAAAGACGTGATACCAAGTTTGCCATGCGTTGTAATAACTGTGTGTGGCAAAAATGTCGTGGAAATAATGATTGGACTCAGCCAGCGGATCGGCCTGAAAAATGGTCAAGACATCTTTGTAATAATTGAAACGGTCGCCGCTCCAATTGTTTGCCACCGCGCCAAAAATAACTTCTGCTTGCGGATCGGCGTGTTTCGTAACGAGATAGCCAACTTTGAGCAGACGCGCATACTCCGCTTTGTTGCCGCTCCAGAAAATTGTCAGATCTGGCTCGTTCCACATTTCCCACTGGCGGATACCTTCCGTGCCGTTCAAATGCCCTTGTTGCGTCAAGATCCCGTCGGGCTTGTAGCGATTAACCGTGCGTTCTACAAAACGCGCCCATTTGTTGTTGGGGTTGATCGTTTTGCCCTCACCAGGGGTGTCGCTGCCATCCGTGAAAATTGAGTCATTCAAACCGTTTGGCATGCCGTTTGCGCCATAGTGAGCGGGTGATGTACCAAGCAGAATCGCGTTGATGAGATAGCCTTGCTCAATGTCCGCAATGATTGCGGCATCTTGGGTGCTGTAGTTGAAGTTATCGGCCGTCAGTTCAATGTGGTTCCAGTAAAGGGGGAAACGGTCCCAGCGTGCGCCTAGCTGGGCCGCGTTTGCGTAGCGTTGAGCGTCGGCTGGTTCTTCGGCCGAACTGATGAAGTTCATGCCATAAATGATCGGCTTTGGATCCGCAAGCTGTCCATCTGGCTCGCGCAACTCGCTAATGGGTGGAAACTCAAAGTCAGGCGGCAGAACGGGATTAGGCGGCGTGCCAATTTCTGGCAGCTCGGTCGCAACCACGCTGCGTTGTTGTCCTAGCACCCAGCCTAGTGCGATTAACCAGCCTAGAAAAGTAAACCATAAAATGTTTTTACGCATAAGTTGTGGATGAATGCTGCACTAAGCATGAAAGTAGAAGGTGAGATGTCTACTTTTATTTGGTGTTTTCCACCTACAGATTCACCGCTGTATAGATTATGGCTTACCGTAGCA
>JBMZDF010000179.1:0-5019 GCA_049614105.1 Promineifilaceae bacterium (SeqCode) | reverse complement strand
CCCATATTAATAGTATGCATTAGTTTGTTTAACGAAGTATGAAGATTGACGGATGCGATCGAGGTGACAGTTATCGCGATTGGTCAAGATAAACGAGGTAGCGCGGATCGAGGTGGAGCGTGATTGATGAGCCTGTTTGGGGCAAGCTCGTTAGCAGTGTTTTGCTGGCGTAGGGGTCGATCGAGAAGGTGAGCGTGTGTTTGCCAACGGTGCAGGTGAGCAGGGCGAATCGGCCGCGAAAAGAGAAGCTGTTGACCGTTGCGGTTAGGGGGATTAAATTCGGCCGAAATTCACCCACCTCCGCAATCATCGCCGCATAAGGCGGAATCAGCAGTTGCATTGCATCGTCGCGCCCCGCTTGATTTTGTAGCCACGCCCCCAAACTCTGCCCCAATGCATCATCCGCCCGAACGGAAACAAGGTTATTTAAGCCTAAAAAGGTCGCAACAAATTGATTGGCTGGGCGCGTGTAAAGTTGTTGTGGCGCAGCGATCTGCTCGATGCGCCCTTGATTCATGACGGCAACCCGATCGGCAATGCCGAACGCCTCAGACTGATCGTGGGTCACGTACAGCGCCGTGACGCCGACCCGCTTCAAAATGCCGCGCAGTTCGTCCAGCAGGCGCTCACGCAGCAAACGGTCGAGCGATCCAAGCGGCTCATCAAGTAGCAAAATGGAGGGTTGTGTCGCTAGCGAGCGGGCCAGCGCCACGCGCTGCTGTTGTCCGCCAGACAGTTGATCGATGCGTCGATTGTCTAGCCCCGTCATTGCGACAAGCGCCAGCATGTCGCGAACACGTTCGTCGATCAGTGCTGTCGCCGCTTTCTGCATTTTGAGGCCGTAGGCGATGTTTTCCGCCACGCTCATGTGTGGAAACAGGGCGTAACTTTGGAACATCATGCCAATGCCGCGTTGATAGGTTGGGATGGTGGGTAGGTTGCGGTTGTCGAGTTGGATATTGCCCGAATCGGCCGATTCTAACCCCGCCACCAGCCGCAACAGCGTCGTTTTGCCGCAGCCAGATGGCCCCAACAGGCAGACAATCTCCCCTTGCTCCAGCGCCAAAGATACGCCATCAACCGCAATCGTGTTTCCAAACCGTTTTTCAATCCCAGATAACTGCAAATGCGACATTAAAATTCTCCTTCATGATCGCCAACCCGCAAGCGTTCGATCAGGATAAAGCCAGCGGTGCAAACAAACATCAACAGCGTGCTCATTGCCAACGCCTGCCCAAAATTGACCGCGCCAGGGCGACCTAAAAAGCGAAAAATAGCGGTTGGCATTGTTGGCGAGTCAGGCCGCGCCACAAACACGGTTGCGCCAAACTCGCCCATGCTGATCGTAAAGGCGAACACCGCCGCCACCAGCAACACACGACGCAACAACGGCCAATCAATCGTCAGCCACACCTGCTGGGGATTTGCACCCAGCGTTGTTGCCGCCTCGCGCACGGCTGGATCGATGCCGCGCAGGGCAGGCAGCACCGTGCGGATTACAAAAGGTATCGCGACGAGCGCATGTGCCAACGGGATCAGCGCCAGCGAGTTACGCAAATTCAACGGCGGTTCGTCTAACGCAATGATGTAGCCAAAACCGAGCGTCACGGCGGAGGTTGCCAGCGGCAGCATAAAGAGCGGATCGAGCCAGCGATTGTCGTCTGCAACCAAGTAAGCACAGATCAACCCGATCACCAGCGCAACCAGCATCGCAAATAGTGCATAGGTCAATGAGTTGCTCACCGCCTCAATGGGCGGCACGTAAAAGACAGACCCGCGCTCGTTCTCAAATAGTTTGGTGTAATACAAAAAAGGGGATGCATCACCCCATGCAAACGAGCGCAGCACCAACGCAAGCAGCGGTGATGCAAGCAAGCCAAACATGACAAGCAAATTGCCACCAACAATCAGACGATCGCGACGGGTCGCAACAGGTTTGAGCGCCGCCTTGGCCTGTGTGGGCTGGGTTGCAATTTGTGATTGCGTGCGCGTGTAGAGCGCCATCAGCACAAAGGTGAACACAATTTGAAAGAGTGACAGCGCCGCCGCAACAGGCAAATCAAAGATGTTGACCGCCTGCCGATAGATTTCTACTTCGAGCGTGGCGAAACGCGGCCCGCCCAGCAACAATACGACGCCGAAACTGGTAAAGGTAAAAATAAAAACAAGCGCCCCTGCCGCCGTGATGGCGGGTCTAAGCAAGGGCAGTGTGATGGTGCGAAAAATTTCGCGTGGGGATGCGCCCAGCGTTGCCGCCGCGCTTGCCAACTCTGGATTAAGTCGCTGCCAGTAGGCGCTGACGATTCGCAGGGCGACGCTGTAATTGTAGAAAACATGTGCCAGCAAAATCATCCAAATCGTTTGGTCGATGTCGATGGGCGGCGCTTCGAGGCTGAATAGCTGTTGCAGGGTCGCGTTGACGATGCCGTTGGGGCCAATCAACGCTGTGAATGCGTTGGCAACGACAACGGTTGGCAGCACAAAAGGCAGGGTGCTAATTGTGCGCAAGGTTTGTTTGTAGGCAAACGTGTAAGTGGCGAACACATAGGCGGCTGGCAGGGCGAGCAGCAACGTCAATGTGGTGCTTGCGACCGCTTGCCACAGCGTAAACCACAGCGTTCGCGCATAGTAGTTATCTGTCACCAACTTGCGAACGGTCGCAAGTTGCCATTCGCCCTCTGGCGCAAAACTTAGCTGTAGGATGCTGGCAAGCGGGTAGAAATAGAATATCCCGAAGAAAATCAGCGGGATAAGCGGAAGAAGGCGTTTGAGGAGACGGAAGGACACGTGGAGAGGGGAAATAGAGAATGCTGAATGAAGAATAGAAGGAGCAACGGATGCTCTTCATTTCTTTATTCTTCATTCGCTACTCTTCATTTTCGTTTTAGCGCAACACGGTGTCTGTCCACGCGCTGATCCAGTTTTCGCGTTCGGCCGAAATCATCTCAGGCGAAATCGTTGCTGGCTCGTCTGGAATCTCGGCGTAGGTGGCAAATACCTCTGGCAATTCCGCCTCATTGTTCGATGGGAAAACAAACATATTCATTGGAATATCTTCTTGGAACGTTGTGCCAAGCATGAAATCAACCAGCTCTTTGGCAGCAGCTTCATGTTTCGTGCCGTCAAGCACGCCGACAAACTCGATTTGACGGAAGCAGCTTTGTGGGCTGGTCACGGTTCCCGTTGCGGCGGCGTCTAACTCGCCAAAGAACACTTCGGCTGGCGGGCTGCTGGCGTAGCTGACCACAATCGGCCGATCGCCACCATACAAACTGAACGCCTCATAATAAGCCTCGCTCCAACCATTTTCGACCAGAACATCATTCGCAACCAGTTGTGTCCAGTAGTCGAGGTAGCCGTCCTCGCCAAAAGCGTCAATGGTTGCCATCAGGAAAGCAAGTCCTGGGCTGCTGGTCGCTGGGTTTTCAACGACAGTCAAGCCGGCATAGGCCGCGTCGGTAAGGTCAGCGAGGGTGCTTGGTGGCGCAACGCCGTTGTCGTTGAACCATGCGATGTCATAGTTGAGACAAACATCGCCGTAGTCAACTGGCAGGGCGTGGTTGCCTGGGTCGAGTTTGAGCGCGTCGTTGATGTGGCTGAGTTCGGCCGAATTGTGAGCTAACAAAATGTTATTCTCAAGCGCACGGCTCAAGAATGTATTGTCGATCCCAAATATCACATCACCCAACGGGTTGTTCTTTGACAAAATGCTCTGGTTGATCATTTCGCCCGCGTCGCCTAGTTTGACGATTTCAACGGTGTGGCCTGTTTCTTCTTGAAACGCCGTAATGGTCGCTTCACTAATTTCAAAGCTATCGTGCGTAACCAATTTGAGCGCAGCAGGGCCAGCCGTCGGAGCGGGGCCGCAAGCAATAACGAGCAATAGAAGCGAGAATAGGGCAAGAAGTTTTTTCATTTTTTCTCCAATTGAGGCATGCCATCAACGCTGCGTTAGGAAAATGTTCGATCACAAGCAGCTTTACTGCCCACTTTTTGCTTTCACACTAGACCCTTATAAACGAAAAACACCATTCCCAGCAGGGAACGGTGTCAAAAAAATCGTTGAGTGTGGTTCCATTTTCCTACGCTGGCATTATCCAGATCAGGTCACTAGGGTCGATGCAAATGCATCCTCTCAGCCTCTGGGAGAGGCTCCCCTAATGGAGTACCTTTATATAATTTGAAATAACTGACGATATTGTATCATCCTGTTGCGTCCAGCGCACCTTCGTTTTCGTGACCGCCTGCCGTTTATCACCCGCTTAAAATGGCCATTACATCTGCGCGGCTGAGAAAATTGAGCACCAGCGGTTGGGATTTATCTGGCTGGGATTGCTGCCAAGTGGCGTAGAACCCTACCTCTGTTTCCAGCACGTCAACATAGCGACTGGTTCCTGTGCCGTGAGGCGAGACAAACTGCGGAAACAATGTTGAGAGGCGTTCAATCTTGCTTGTTCCATCGGCCGCCGACACAGCCAAACCACCTAACTCCTCGCAAGAGTAGCCACGCGGACGCGCAACCGCTTGTTTGTGTGCATCGAGATCGCGCAGTGATTCGCCCCCGTCGTAGAACAAGAGCGTGCATGGTTCGCGATCGGCAAATGCGCCGACGGACGGCACGCGCAGCCAGCTTGTGGCGCGACAGATGGCGATGTCCCATGCGAAGCCGCGAGGGAAAAAATCATAGACAGGGTGGGTGAAGGTGGTGGCGTTTTTCGGCCGAATTGCATACGCTGTGTTTGTACTTGACCAGTTAAACGGATGCGTGACAAAACCGAGCAGCAGATCGCCATTCGGCCGAACATAAACCGACGGATCTTTGACGTGCAGCCAGCGCGGGTCGCGACAGTCGATGAGCGGCTGTACAGCGGCCGAAGCTAACTCGGCAACGCTGCTAGCCTGCAAGCGATCGATTGTCCAAACGCCCGCCCCAGGTTTGAGATACTCCACAATCTCGTCGGGGTAAATTGACATACTCCCCGACTTAAAGGAACGGGGATTCTAGGGTTCGAGCAGAGA
>JBMZDF010000178.1:0-10996 GCA_049614105.1 Promineifilaceae bacterium (SeqCode) | reverse complement strand
TTGTAACGGGAGGTAATTCTGGGATCGGCTTTGCGATTGCGGAATCGTTGGCGGCAGCGGGCGCACACGTTATTGTCGTTGGGCGTAATACAGACAAGGTTACGCAATCGGTCGCAGCCATTCAGCAAGCAGGCGGATCGTGCGACGGAATTTCGGCCGATCTCATCCACCCCGATTTTGATCTAGACAGTTTTGCCAGTCAGGCTGGCGCAATCGATATTGTCGTAAACGCCGCCGGTATCAACCTGCGCGAACCCACCGAGGCGATCACGCTCGAAAGCTGGAACGCGACGCTCGATATTAATCTCAAAATCCCTTTCTTTTTGAGCCGCGCATTTGTGCCGCACATGCAGCAACAGAAGTGGGGACGCATCATTAATATTGCGTCGCTACAAACGAACCGTGCCTTTGCCAACGGGCTGGCATACGGGGCATCAAAAGGGGGTGTTGGGCAGTTGACACGTGCAATGGCGGAAGCGTGGTCGAGCGATGGCATCATGGTCAATGCGATCGCCCCTGGCTTTTTCAGAACCCCATTAACGCAACCGCTCTACAACCACCCTGAAATTGTAGCTGAGTTGGCGAGCAAAACGGCCATCGGCCGCAACGGGGAGCCGAGCGATTTATACGGCCTCACAGTTTTTTTGGCGAGTCAAGCATCTGACTACATCACAGGACAAGTCATCAATTTAGACGGTGGATTTACAGCAAAATGAGAGCACTTTTTTATACCAATCCCAATGAAATGGCTTATCGAGCCGCACCCGCTCCGATTGTTACAGAAGGCGAGTTGTTGGTGCAAATCACGGCGGCAGGCATTTGTGGGTCAGATATGCATGCCTATCATGGGCATGATGCAAGGCGCGTCCCGCCGATGGTATTGGGGCATGAGGCAGCGGGCGTTGTGCTGAATGGCGCACGGGCGGGGCAACAGGTTGCGCTCAACCCGTTAATCACCTGCGGCGACTGCTTTTATTGTAAGTTGGGACGCAGCAATTTGTGTGCCAACCGCGCCATGTTGGGCATGTCACGACAAGGCGCGATGGCGGAACAGGTGACGATTCCAGCCGCCTTTGCGATGCCGACTGCGCCCAATATGAACCCTGTCCATGCCTCGCTCATGGAGCCAACCGCGTGTGCGTGGCACGCAATTGATCTAGTGGAGCGTGCCGCATTTTATCCTTTAGCTGAGAGCAAAATCCTTGTGATTGGCGCAGGCGCAATTGGCATACTGACCGCTTTACTGATGCATCATCGCGGCTGTCGTGACATTCATCTGTCTGATACAAACCCATTGCGACGACGTTCGGCCGAAAATCTCAACATCGCACACGTTCATGATGCGCGGGAGCTGGTGGTTTCGGCCGAATACGACATCGTATTCGACGCCGTTGGCTCAACGATCACACGCCAAACGGCGGTTAAAGCGGTGCGAACTGGCGGCGTCGTGATGCACATCGGGCTGCAAAACGGGGGCGGTGACTTCGACGCACGCAAAATCACGCTCGACGAAATCGCCTTTCTTGGCACGTACACTTATACCGTATCTGATTTGCAACAATCGCTTAATGTGTTGAATGACGGCAGTTTGGGTGATTTATCATGGGTAGAAGTGCGGTCGCTGGCTGACGGAGCACGCGCCTTTACCGATTTGGACGGCGGCAAAACAGCTTCTGCCAAAATTGTGTTAGCCCCTTAATCGATTGACAACACCCCACAATCAATTGCGAATGATCAGAGAGAAGGCTCATTCACAATTCCCCGTTCACTGTTAATTATTCATTATTCACTTGTCTATGACCCGCAAATTTTGATGTTTTGAATAATTAACGGTGAACAATGAATAATTAATTGCGAATGATCAGAGAAGGTTCATTCACAATTCCCCGTTCACTGTTAATTATTCATTATTCACTTCCCATCTCCAGCCTCATTGAGCCAGACTAAGCCGACTCATTCAGAATTAGCTCAGCACATTTCTCGCCAATCATCATCGCGGGGATATTGGTGTTTGCGTTGATGATGACGGGCATGATCGAGGCGTCTGCCACCCGCAATCCTTCGACGCCGTGAACTTGGAGCCGATGGTTGACGACCGCTAGCGGATCGTTGCCCATTTTGCACGTTCCTGTGGGGTGGTAGATTGTTTGGGTATAGTTGCGGGCGTATGTTTCAAGCGCTTCATCCGATTGGATTTCAGGGCCAGGTAGGTATTCTTCGCCGCGATAGGGATCAAATGCGGCCGAATTTAGCAGTTTCCGCGCAAGTTTGAGGCCTTCTACGGTGACGGCTACATCGTGTGGGTCGCCCAGCAGGTTTGGATTGATGAGGGGGGGATCGGTGGGATCGGCCGAAGCCAGCTTCAATGAGCCGACGCTTTTCGTGCCGACGATACCTGGAAAGAGCGTCATACCGTCCCCAGGAGGATTGTCCGCCCCGTGATTGATCGACCAAGCTGGGTTAAAGTGAAATTGCAACTCTGGCGCACGTGATTCTGGGTAAAGCTGTAAAAAGCCACCTGCCTCGGCCGTATTTGATGTAAGCAACCCGCGTCGCTCATTTTGATACTTGAGCCGTTCTGTTTCGCTGTTCGCGTGTGCAAGTGTAATTGGCTGGGTAACGTGATACGCAACGGGCGTTTTGCAGTGGTCTTGCAAATTCTCCCCAACACCTGGCAAATCACACAGAACCTCAATGCCATGTTCAGCCAAATGTGCTGCGGGGCCAATCCCTGAGAGCATCAACAGTTGAGGCGAATTGATCGCCCCGCCAGCAAGAATGACCTCTTGATCGGCCGTTGCGTGGTGTATGTCGCCATCTTTGTGATACGTGACACCGACACAACGATTGCCGTCCAGGTTAAGCTTTGTCACCATGGCGTACGGAATAGCGGTTAAATTTTCACGGCTCAAAATAGGGTGCAGATAACCCGTTGCAGCGCTGCAACGTTCGCCGTCCTTCTGTGTCACTTGATACAGACCAAACCCAATTTGATCGCCCGCATTAAACTCATCCGTTGTTGGGAAACCCTGCTCATCAGCGGCTGCAATCAAAGCAAGCGATAGCGGATTTGGATCACGCAGGTCTGCCACATTCATTGGGCCATCAACCCCATGTGCCTCTGATGCGCCACGTTCTTGGTGCATCATTTTTTTGAAAAGCGGCAGCAGATCCGCGTAAGACCACCCTTCATTGCCCAATTCTGCCCAATAATCATAGTCAGCTGGCGCACCGCGTTGATAAATCATCGCGTTGGTTGAGCTTGAGCCACCCAGCACACGACCACGCGGCACAAATTCCTTGCGACCATTTAACCCTGATTGTGGGGTTGTTTCATAATCCCAATCATATTCTGAGTGATAGAGGGTACGAATTACGGCGGGAATGTGAATGTTTGGCTCATCATCTGGTCCACCTGCTTCAAGCAGCAAAACGCGAACAGCTTGATTAGCACTCAGACGATTGGCGATAGCACAGCCCGCAGATCCAGCTCCAATGATAATATAATCATATGACATACAGGTTATCCCAACTGGTTGATTGATTGAATAAACGTTGTGCCGATAGAGACATGTCGACTGTAACTCAATCTGAATAACGATGCAAACAGGTTGTTTTCTATCTTCGATTTGCCTAATCTAACAGGAATCTAGTACAATGGCTTCGCAGTTTGTAGGAAACACATTTTCTACCACACTTTTTTTGTAGAAAAATAGAATAAATTAAAACTACCATTTGCTTAAGTTTTCTTGTGTATTGAGAGGGTTTTAGCTACATCCAGCGCTCAAAAACTTAGTTTTGCGGTAGATTTTAGACTATTTAAATGATTTCTCGGCCGAATTGCCAGATTACATTGATTTGTAATCGCCCCTTTTGTTGATGTCTACTTTGTGCAACATAAAATCCACGTTTTTTGTACTGAAATGTTCTAGAGAAAAGGATAGGTCTTAAACTACACAAAGTATGACTTGCTCACCCAAGCGGATGAGCTGTGAGAGGATGAAGGATAAGTGGAAGGAGCGCCTCTAAATGAGGCATGATGTCAAGCTTTGAAGGAGATAGACATCAAAATTTACTGTTCCCCATCCACAATTGTTGTTATACACAAATTTCACTGAGTTCCTAAACCTAATAAGAAGGAGAAACGATGTCCCGTAAACGCTTAAATTTGCTTATAGCTGTTGTTATTATGCTCTTTGCACTGGCCGCCTGTTCTTCGCCAGATGCCCCCGCCGCTTCCACCAGTGGTGACGGTCAGGCCGCCGAATCAAACGTAGAAGCTAAAGTTTTACGTATCCAATCGGTGCTGCCCGCGCAAGCTGACGAAGTGTTCATGCTTCAAGATTTTGCTAATGATGTTGCTGCATTAACAAACGGCAGTTTAGAGTTTGAAATCTTGCCTGCTGGCTCTGTTGTTGGTGTTGATGAAACATTAGACGCTGTCGACAAAGGCCTAATTGATGGTGGGTTTGCTTGGACTCACTACTGGTCAGGCAAGCACCCTGCCGCAATGTTGTTCGGCTCACCTGTGGCTGGTGCAGGTGTTGGTATTGACAATATTGCCTTCTTGTCATGGTTCCAATATGGCGGTGGCCAAGAGCTATATGACCAACTATGGGTAGAAATGGACATGAATGTGAAAGGCTTTATGCTCCAACCTGTGGGACCAGAGGCTTTAGGCTGGTTTAGCGAGCCGATTGAATCGATGGAAGACTTCCGTAAATATCGTTTCCGCACCCCTCCTGGCATTCCCGGACAAACCTATCAAGACATTGGTATTGCGTCTGTTGCGATGGGCGGTGGTGATATTTTGCCTGCGCTTGAAGCTGGCACAATTGATGCGGCCGAATGGTGCTGTCCAAAACCTGACAGTATCTTTGGTTTCCAAAAAGTACTGAAGCATTATTACTTGCAGGGCTTGCATCAAGTCGTTGTGAATGCAGACCTTTATCTTAATGGGGATGTATGGAACGACTTGACCCCTCTAGAGCAAAAAGCGATTGAAGTTGCTGCGAACGCATCTTTATCAAAATCAATGAGCTATCGCATTATTGAGAATGGTAAAGCGTTGAAAGATTTGACCGAAAATCACGGCGTTATTCTGCACGACACACCTGAAGATTATTTCTCTGAATACATGAATGCGGCACGTGCTTCACTGGAGAAGAATGCTGAAGACAATGAGTTCTTTGCTAAAGTGTGGCAATCTCAAAGAGACTTTGCTGAGATTGCAGTGCCATTCTGGGCTGGTGCACAAACGTCAAACGCATCACTAGGTAAGGCTTTCGCCGATTCGTTAAACGAGTAACAGTTTATTACCCTGACCCCATCACACATGGTGGGGTGTTGGGGTAGGGCTGTTTCAAAGTAAGAAAAGTTGTTGCTACCCATGTTTCAAGTGGCAATCAACTCAAAGTTAGTACCTGCGACAAAGCATGTCCGAATTTGTTGGTCGTAGGTACATCTTAGCTTCAAACTAAGTTTTGTCTCATGAGAAGCCCACTCAGTAGACGATCCAAACCCAAGATAGTTTGAAGTAACCCAAACGCGCATAAAGCGCAAAAGACAAAGTAGCAAATGGCAAGGTAATAGAAGTGGTGAACAACCTTTCTACCAATGGGGCTTTTAAACCTTGCAACATGGTAACTTTGTAATCAGTTCACTAAACCTTATGCAAATAACAAGAATTTAATTAGCAAGTTTCTTAGGGTGTGTACTGTATTTTATTGAAGGAGCAAAAACGTGTCTGATAAGGAAGAAGAATTTGAAGTAGACATCTCGCAACTAGACATCACGGATGAACTGATTGCAGAGCGCAGTGTATTAGATCTTGATAACCTGCCCAGCGATATGAGCCCGTGGATGCAAAAAACGATTCGCAACATCGATACTTTCAACACACGCGTGGGTCAAATAGCAGCCTTACTTCTTATACCTGCTGCGATCGCGATGGTTTACGAAGTGGTCGCCCGAAAATTATTCATTGCGCCTACTGTTTGGGCTTACGATGTGAGCCGTATGACCATCGGCGCGATGTTTATGTTGGGCGCAGGCTATGGCCTTATGCGTGGGGTTCACATTAGAGCCGACTTTCTGTACCGTAATTGGCAGCCAAAAACACAGGCCACGGTTGATTTAATTTTGTACTTTCTGTTCTTCTTTCCTGGCATGGTCATGTTCTTCCTTATCTCCTTTGAATACACGTATGATGCGTGGATACGTTGGGAGCTAACGATGGATACGGCGTGGATGGCACCACTTGCTCCAGCCCGTACAGCCATGCCCCTTGGTGCGCTCTTCCTTATTTTGCAAGGTATTTCTGAATGCGTAAAAACTTTATACGCTTATCAGAATAATAGGTGGGCGTAATGGAAAACGAAATTATTGGACTCGTAATGATAGGGGTGATGTTATTCGCCATCCTCGCAGGGTACCCTATCTCATTTACACTCGTGTTTTTAGCCTTTGGCTTTGGCGCACTTGGTTTTGGGGCTGATTTAGCTTTTTATCTCATGGCATTCCAGTTTAACAGTGTCATGCTTGATCAGGTTCTTGCTGCGGTCCCCTTATTTGTGTTTATGGGGATTATGATGGAGCAGGCGGGCTTAATGGAGCGGCTATTTAAAGCCGTGCAATTAATGCTGGCCTCTACAAAGGGATCGCTTTATATCGCAGTGCTTTTTGTTTCGACCATTTTTGGTGCGGCTACAGGTATTGTGGGCGCGTCTGTTACTATTTTGGGCATTATGGCCGCTAAGACGATGAATAAGTCGGGCTATGATGTAAGGCTGGCGGCAGGTACGATTACGGCTGGCGGTACATTGGGTATTTTGATACCGCCTTCCATCATGCTTGTTGTGATGGGGCCAGTATTACAGGTACCTGTAACAGATTTATTTGCGGCCGCTATCATGCCAGGTGTTCTGCTTGCTTTTCTTTATCTGGCATATACGCTTATTAGATGTCAGATTGACCCTTCCTTGGGGCCAGTGCTACCTATGGAAGAGCGTGCAAATAATTGGCGCGTTGTAGCAAGGGAATTTTTGCTTGGCCTTGTTCCTCCTGCTGCCTTGGTCTCTTTTGCGCTTGGCTCGATTTTGCTCGGGTGGGCAACACCGGCCGAAGGCGCAGCGTGTGGTGCGGTTGGCGCATTTTTACTCACGGCTGTTTATGGCAAACTACGATGGGAAGGATTCAGACAAGCTCTTATTAAAACGCTAGAAATTTCTGTGCTGATTCTATTTTTGGTGGCAGCATCTAACTTTTTTGGCGCTGTATTTTCAGCCTTAGGCACTCCTGTGATGTTAACTGAATTGTTACTTTCTTGGGAGTTATCGAAAATACAAGTGATCATCCTTATCATGGTGCTTGTCTTCATACTTGGGTGGCCGCTAGAATGGGTGCCGATTGTACTGATTATTGTGCCAATTCTGATTCCTATCTTGATTGAACTGGATGTTAATCTAACATGGTTCGGTATCTTGGTGGCGGTTAATCTACAAACAGCGTGGCTAAGCCCTCCTGTTGCTTTATCAGCCTACTTCTTAAAGGGGGTGGTTCCCGAATGGGATTTAAGCGACATTTATGTGGGCATGATGCAATTTATGGTCGTTCAACTTATCGGGCTTGCGCTCATAATTATATTCCCACAAATTGTTTTATGGTTGCCCACGTACATTTATGGCGGGGGTTAGTAACGCCCGTTTTGTTACCGAAAAATAGATAGTAATGATGTCCATCGCACGGTTTAGTCGTGCGGTGGACATTGTTGATGTTACGCCTCACATTGACGCCGATTGCCAGATGCGTCTAATAATATCGCTGTCATCAGCGTCAACCCTCGCTGGTTGCTCAGAAACATCCCTCTTATCACAAAATAATTTATAGTTACCAAGGCTGCAAATTTGCTATTTGCGTGTCAAGGGGCTTCTAGTCTAGCTCGATGTCTCGCGGTGCAATCGCCACCTATTTTGTTTTGCTGAGAGTGGGTACGCTTAAATCAGACTTATTTTGTAGCCGAACGACATGCTGGTTTGTATCACTTTGAATTTAATTTGTTTGAGAGAATGGGGTTACTTTGGAAATGTTGATAAAATGTCACTATGAAGCTGTCGATTTTAGATCAATCACCGATACGACATGGTGGCACGGCGCACGATGCCGTCACCGAAACAATTGCGCTGGCGCAGGCTGGCGAGAAATGGGGCTATGAACGCTTCTGGATTGCTGAGCATCACAATACGAACTCGCTAGCCAGCAGCGCACCTGAAGTGTTGCTTGCCGCCGTTGGGGCGCACACGAATTCGATTCGATTGGGATCGGGTGGGGTGATGTTGCCCCATTATGCCGCGTTTAAGGTGGCTGAGACATTTTCGATGCTGGCGACGCTATATCCCGAACGGGTTGATTTGGGAATCGGCCGCGCTCCTGGCAGCGATATGGAGACGGCACGTGTTTTGGCGTCGGATGGTGTGCCAAAGTTTGATCGCTTTCCGCAGTTGGTTCAGAATTTGCGGGTAATGTTGACAGATCGCGATTTTCGGCCGAAAGTCACCCCCAGACCACCCTCACCACCCCCAATTTGGATGCTTGGATCCAGCCCCGAAAGCGCCAACCTCGCTGGCCACTTGGGATTACCCTACAACTTTGCGCTCTTTATCAACAATAAGATGAGTCCGCAAATCTTCCAATACTATCGCACGCAGTTCAAGCCCTCAGAACAGCTAGAAAAGCCGCGCACTATTTTGACAATCAACGTGGTGTGTGCCGAAACAGAAGAAAAAGCGAAGCGGCTGGCGATGCCGCGTGCGCTCGGCTTTCTCAAATTTGTCACAAAGCGCCCCGTTTCAGGCATTCCAACGATTGAAGAAGCTGAAAACTTCCCCTATACGCCGCAAGAAACAGCCTTTATCCGCGATCGCGCTTATCAATCGGCCGTTGGCACGCCCAAACAGGTCAAAGCAAAAATCGAACAGTTAGCGTCAGCCTACCAAGCAGACGAAATTATGGCGCTGACCATCACGCACGACTTTGAAGATCGCTTGCGCTCTTATGAACTGCTTGCCGAGCAATTTATGTAAACTTGGCCGGTGGGTCATCTGAATCGTTACGCAAGAGCTGACGCCCGATAGGTGTCGTTGCGCCAAACAATGAACGCCGCTTTGTCATCACAAAGCGGGTCGTTGACATAGTTTTGAATGATGCCGTGAACGGTGAAACCGCGTTTTAGCTGGATGCTTAGCGTTGGATCAAAAATCTCCCCCGCAACAACTTGGGCCACATAATGCTCAACTGGCATTTGTGTGCTGACCGCCCCATAGCCAGCCAAGTAGCCGCCCGCCACATGCCCACGCAGATTAAGTTTGCGAACCAAGTTGTGACGCGCCTTGTAAAGCATGGTTGACAACCCGTTGCCACGAAACTTTGGCATAACACCAATATCCGCCCCATATAGCCAGTCGCCATTTGGATCATGGTTGCCTAGCCAGTTGTTATCGACCGCTTCAATATAACGGTGCTCGTAATGGTCGAAGTCGATTGTTGTTTGAAAATCGGTGGAACATGCAGCCACTTGCCCATCATCCGTCATAACTGCTAGCTGACCCGCTGGAAAGCGCAAAATATGCGCAGCGTATTGTTCCGCCGTGATAATCTCATCCTCATCCAAGGAAGGAAAGCAGGCACGCTGCACGGCCTCAAGCTGATCAACCAATTCTAAACGACTTTGCACAACAGTAAATTTTTCTGACATAGAGTGAGTGATAATTGATTTGATAAGTCCCTGTGAATCCTAACCTAAGCAGGCTTCCCTTGCCACTGTAGGATCTCGAAGGGGCAGGCGATGCTTGTTATAAACATTACCTGCCCCGAATTCTCTTCCTAACTATCCGCTCTCAATCCTATCCCGAATTCATCAGCGTTGCATCTTCCCAAATGCTGTACTGATAGCTCGCTCGAACGATGGCGCGTTGTGCCAAGGCGGCGGCGCGTCTGTGGCCTTGCGCCTGTTTTATTCAATTGTCACGATACAAAGGCCTTGTTGAAATCTGGCTACCAATACAAGCGTGCTTAAACGTTGGAATGAGAACTATTGAATAAGTACGGGCCAGCTAATTTAGATAGATGACTTTCCGCACATTCATTCTCACGTTTTCCCCAAGGACGGGCGCGACAGTTCCCAATGCCGCACCCGCCAATTACCAATACTGAGTCTTTCCATTCAGTCTCAATAGCTTAGACACCAACCGTTTTAAAAGGTCACAAACTTATTGACTGATTAGTAAGTCAGATTAAATTGCTCGTTTAAACGGCCGCTACCTCTGGGAATTACGGGCGATTGCGACGGTACAGTTTGAAAAACTACGTTTTGGCTGTGTTAACGTTCCGTTAGATACTAGCAGGGCGGTCGGTTCCGCAACGCCGACGAGGCCAAACTTTTCAGTGGCCGCGCTTGGAGAAAGCGTGCTTGTATCAAGCGACGTGCTGTCTGTGGCGAGGGCGCTTTGCTCGATAATTTTGAGCGGGACGTTTAAGCTGGTGGCTAATTCGATGAGGCCCGCTTCGTCTGCTTTGAGGTCAACGGTGGCAAGTGCGTGGATACTTTCGGCCGAAAGTCCAGCCGCATCAAGCGTGGTCATCAAGGCTTGGCGCAACGCATCGGCCGAGACGCCGCGTTTGCAGCCCATGCCGACGGTGAGCGTTTTCGGCCGAAACAAAACAGACTTACGCACAACGTGCTGATGATGGTCGCTCAAAATCGCGTCGCTCACGATGATGCCCGCCGCATAAGCGTCCACGTCAAGCTCATCCAGCGTCGCCACGCGCTCCACATTTTCCTGTGCCAACAGGTCAGACAGCGGTGCAAGCTGATCGGTATCTGCCAACACGCCGATTGGCTCGCCATTGACAAGGCACGCCGCCACGTGGGTGAGCGCACTGCCTGCGGCGGCCGTCCAACCCTGCGCCTGACCAAGCAGATCGATGGCTGGTTTGCCCT
>JBMZDF010000177.1:0-11009 GCA_049614105.1 Promineifilaceae bacterium (SeqCode) | reverse complement strand
TGAGCATGGTTACCCAAACGTGCGGCCAACCAATTTGACAACTAGCGTTCCCATTCGAGGCGAGCAGATTCCGATTGGGCTATTTGAAGGCAATCTACCAAACAGCGATGTGCCTATCTATTTTATTGCGCAGCAGCACTTGTTCAATCGCTCCGATGTGTACGGATACGAAGATGATGTGTATCGCTTCGCCTTTTTTAGCCGCGCGATTATTTCGGTGCTTGGCTCACTCGAATGGATTCCTGACATTATTCACGCGCATGATTGGCATGCCGCAGGGGTCGTTCTCTGGTTGAAAACAACAGGATTGCACGATGAGTGGTTCCGCAATGTCAAAACCGCCTTTACCATTCATAACCTTGCCCATCAAGGGCGTGCTAACTGGGACATTCTCGATTACCTCGGCATTGTAAGCCACAGCCTGCACGAAGAACCCTATGGGGAAGTTAATCTCATGGCGCGTGGGCTTTATTACAGTGATGCGGTCACGACCGTTAGCCCGACCTACGCCCAAGAAATAACCACAGAAGCGGGTGGGGCAGGGCTGCATGGTCTGCTGCGCCATCGTGGACATACCCTATACGGCATTTTGAACGGATTAGACACCCAAGTCTGGGACCCATCAACCGATCCGCGTTTACCCGATCACTTTGATGCTGAGTCGCTGGACGAGCGCATTGTGATTCGACACGCGCTGCAAGATCGGGTTGGTCTGCCAAAGCGCGATGACATCCCGCTTGTCGCGATGATTTCGCGTTTGGATTGGCAAAAGGGATTGCCTTTGCTTGGTGAGGTCATTCATCGTTTGCTCAATAATTATGCGGGCGAGGTGCAGCTTGTTGTGCTTGGGTCAGGACAGCCTGAGTACGAAACGATGCTGACCCGTTTGGCAAACACCTATCCAAACAAAATGGTGGCAATCACAGAATATAACGCAGGACTTGCGCCGCTTATTTATGGTGGTAGCGATATGTTCCTGATGCCTTCTCTGTTTGAGCCTTGCGGTTTGAGCCAGCTTATTTCGATGCGCTACGGCAGTATCCCGATTGCGCGTGCTACGGGCGGCTTGGTTGACACGGTAGAGGATGGCCGTACAGGTTTCTTGTTTGACGATTATTCGGTGGATGCGTTTTGGGAAGCGGTTGAGCGTGCGATCTATGTCTACAATCTTGACAAACCTCGCTGGCGGCAGATGCAGTTGGCAGGGATGGCACAGGATTTTTCTTGGCGTCGTTCGGCCGAAATTTACGTAGATTTATATCAAGACCTTTTGTCCTAAAAAGAATATTGAATGGCGAATGAAGAAAGTAAGAAATATATGCTTTCTTCGTTCTTCGTTCTCACGGTGGTAAAAAAACCATCTGCGTAAGCTACGATTTTTCGTCTGGCACTTTTTGCAAAACCCTATGATTAACCCTGTTCTAAAACACGCCCTTGTTTCTGCTGCACGAACAATCCAATCGAAAGCATATGCGCCCTATTCAAACTACTTCGTTGGGGCTGCAATTCTTGATGAGGATGACGCCATTCACACAGGCGTGAACGTAGAGAATGCATCTTATGGCTTAACTATTTGTGCCGAGCGCACGGCCGTGACAAAAATGGTTAGCCGTGGGGCGCGGCGCATCAAAGCGGTGGCCGTTTGTGGGGAAGAAGGCGTGACCCCTTGCGGCGCGTGCCGTCAGGTGCTGGCGGAATTTATCGATGAAGATGTGCCTGTCTACTTGGTGAGCAGTGGGAGTTTGCGCGAAACAACTTTGTTAACATTGTTGCCGATGCACTTTGGCCCCAAACATTTAGCGGACAGATGAGATGAATCTGTGAGACCATCTTAATACGTTGTTTATTCCGCAACTCGGACGAGATTAGTTGGCGTCTAAACATAGCAACGCTAAACTGTGCTAACTGATATATCATCAATATATCTGGCTTCTTGGGAACTTTGGTGGGTGGTTACAATTTGCGCCGCACAATAGCTGATATTGTCAACCCCCAGGATTCTGAACAGCCTATCTATCTCTCAGACCATCACAAAATGGTCTAAAGCTATCCGCAAATAATCATGCCCAAACCCCTCACGATACTGAGCAAAGAGGCGGTTAGGTCTGCGGGTTGTCCAAATCACATGCGGCGAGTCGTCGCTCGTTAGGAACTGATTATGTCTGACATTGTTAATGACTTGATTCAACAAGAAGAGCAACGTCAACTCGAAAAAGTCGGGTTGATTCCATCTGAGAACAATACATCGCCAGCCGTACTATCGGTGTTGGGGTCCTGCTTGTCTAGCAAGTATGCGGAGGGCTACCCTGGTCGCCGCTATTATGAAGGGAATCAGCTGATCGATCAGATTGAGAATCTGGCAATTGATCGCGCCAAGGCGTTGTTTGGCGTTCCTTATGTCAATGTGCAACCTTATTCTGGTTCGCCTGCAAATACGGCGATTCAGTTTGCAATGCTAGAGCCGGGTGACACGTTGATGGGGTTGAAGTTAGGGGGCGGCGGTCATTTGACGCATGGTCATCCAAAGGTCACGTTTTCGGGCCGTTTTTACAATGCGGTTCAATATGGGCTAGATGACAACGATCGCATTGATTTTGATGCGATGTTTAAAATGGCGGAAGAAGTTCGGCCGAAAGTGATTTACGCAGGCACCACCGCCTACCCATTCAACCTCGACTTTGCCGCGTTCCGTGAAGTTGCTGACGCAGTTGGCGCAAGCGTCGTTGCCGATATTTCGCACATCACTGGTTTGGTTGTTGGCGGACAACACGAATCGCCCGTACCTTATGCGGACGCCATCATGACGACAACGCACAAAACGTTGCGTGGGCCACGTGGCGCGATGATTTTGGTCACAGAGCGCGGCCTAGCGCGTGATCCAAAGCTTGGCGCAAAAATTGACAAAGCGATTATCCCCGGACTACAGGGTGGGCCTCACAACGAAACAACCGCAGGGATTGCTGTTGCACTAGAAGAAGCAGCACGCCCAAGCTTCAGCGTTTACACACAACAGGTTATCGACAATGCACAAACGCTTGCGGCAACTTTGAGAGAGGAAGGGGTTAAGCTGGTTGGAGACGGCACAGACAACCACCTGATCGTGATCGACCTCTCACCAATCAGCGCAGGCCTTGGCACACAAGTTGCATATGCGATGGATGTTGCTGGCATGTACGCCAACCGCAACACCGTGCCAAACGAACCTGGCTCGCCATTCTATCCATCTGGTGTTCGCATCGGAACGCCGCTCGTAACCACACGCGGTATGAAAGCGTCTGAAATGCAACTAATCGGCCGATCAATTGCCCACGTCATTCGCCACGTCCAGTCTGAGACATTGCCCGTAACTAAAAAAGGGCGACGTGCTTTTGTCCGCGACTTCCAACGTCGTGCCGATCAAGACCCCGTGCTGTTGGGCATCGCTGAGGAAATCAAAGCGATGGCGATCAACTTCCCACTTTTCCAATACTAGTTAACTGTTTCGCCAATAAGTCAGCAGGTCAGCCAACAAAACGCTGGCCTGCTGTTCCATCAAGCGCGGCATACGTTTTGTCCCAAAAACACCCCTTTTTTTGATAAAATATTATAAGTACCAATAAAGCCTAATTATCGGTATCTATTTTATTGCGGTTAAATCGGCCGAAATACAAGCAACCCAGAGGTTATCTTGTCTCTACAGTTCAAGCACTTTTTGTGGCGCACTTAAACTACAACACCTTAACTCATTTTATTCGTCAAGAGCTGGAACGGCTAGATACGCCTCAAGGGCCAGAACGGTGCAAAGGGGCATTGGACAATTATGCCGTTTCTGGCGCAAAAGGCGGTTTTGAGGGTATTTTCGATCTAAATGATTGCGTCTGGCTGGTTAGAAGAGGTTGAAGATTGGGGCGTGTATTCTCCTGGCCGATACCCAGACTTTTTTCCTGTACCGTGTGCAGCGGCTGCGCTGGCACGTCGCTCAGGGTTTATGGCACAAACATTGACTGAACGTGAGGTGCGCTTTTTGGAGGCAGGTTTGGCAGAATCCGAACCTCGTCCCCTCTACCCCAATCGGTTTAGTATTTCGATTGGCTCATGAGTATGTCGCAACATATAGATTTTGTTTGATTTAAGCTTGTCAACCATGCTATCATTCTACTCCTATGGAAATGACTGATTCAGACTCCTCAACAGAAACTACTTTTGACCCACTAGCATTTACAAATCTTCTGATTGATGTGATGCTTGATAAGAAAGCAAGCGATATTTTGCTGCTTGATGTCCAAGATCAGGTCATCTTCTCTGATTATTTTTTGATTTGCAGCGGCGATAGCAGCCGGCAGATTAAAGCGTTAGTCGATGGAATTGCAAAAGAAGCGAAGCGTGAAGCAAGCGAAATTCCGATGAGCATCGAAGGTGACTCCCAAGACGGGTGGATGATGCTCGATTATGGCTACGTCGTTGTGCATATTTTCTCCCCAGAATCGCGCGAATATTACAACTTGGAAGAACTCTGGCAAGATGCGCGTGTTGTTCTGCGTTTGCAGTAAACACCCACCCTTGATTTGTTCAAAATAAAAAAAGCACCCGATGGGTGCTTTTTGTTTTCCAATCGGCCGCAATCGCAGCCACATGGCACAGAATTATTCAAAAATCCAGCTATCAACGTCGCGTGACCAGTCGATTAGCTCGTTCGCTGCAAAAAAGATGTTGGTTTCTTTGATGCCGTTTTCTGGGCTGTCAGAGCCGTGAACAAGATTTCGGCCGATTTCCATTCCGAAGTCGCCACGAATTGTGCCAGCGCTTGCTTCTGTTGGCTTGGTTGCGCCAATCGTCGCACGTGCAGCCGCAACTGCATTTGGGCCTTCCCAGCACATTGCCACAATGGGGCCAGAGATGATATAAGCAACCAAATCCTTGTAAAAAGGACGTTCCTTGTGAACACCATAGTGTTCGGCCGCCAGTTCGCCTGACATTTGCATAAACTTCAAGCCAACTAAACGCAGACCACGGCGTTCAAATCGGCCGATAATTTCACCAGCCAATCCACGCTGTACGCCGTCAGGTTTTACGAGAATTAATGTACGTTCCATGTATCGAACTCCTAATTGGCAGTCAGCAACCATCATCGCAATGATTTCTGCTGAGGACCAACCTTGTTTTGTTTGAAAAGGGGTAATTTGCAAAAAAGCAGCGACAGATGCCGCTGCATTAGATTATAACCTGTTTTGTGAATCTTCGAAAAAAGAGACTTTTAATCCAGCCACAACGCTATGATAACGAGTCCAGCCCGTTACGATACGCCTGCGCCGCCATTTCAAAGTTTAACTGTTTAGCATAAGCATCGCCTAGCACACGATATAACAACGGCGAAGTGGTAACTTGCTTGGTTATCCGCGTCATATCCTTAATCACAATATCCAACGCGGTGCTTTTCTCATTCTCAATCAAACTTGTATATTCACGCGCAACCTGCTGATGGTCGCCCAGCGCCAGCGCATTTTCAGCACGGGTGCGTACCTCGTCATAAGGTCGTGTGGACCGCATCGCTGGTTGCTTTTGGGCTGGTTCTTCTGTCGTGACGGGCAGAATCAAGCTGCTTTCTTCATTAGCAAAAGCTTCTAACCAAGCCAGCGCTTCATCTAGTTCACCACCTTCTGGGTCAACGACTGAGAGACTTTCATTGACAGCAGGTGGAACGGGAGCTGGCTTAGGTGCTTTTTTCTGAACAGCGCGACGCTTCTTTTCAGGCTCAGGCAGCACTGGTTCTGGGATTGCTTGATTGAGCAATGCCTGCACATCCGCTTCATTTAATTCGACCGTTGTCTCGTCAATCGAATTTTCAGATCCAGCGACAAGGTCTTCTAACCATGCCAGCGCGTCGCTCAGTTCTTCAGGCAGCGGTTCTGATATATCGGCCGATTGCACTTCACGTGCGCCAGTTTCATCTGGTTTTTGCGCCTCCGCCCCATTCCCATGTGACTCCATCGCCTCTTCCAACTGGCGCATAAACGATTCACGTTCGTCAATCACATCAACAGACGCGGGAGCGACCGTTGTGGGTTCATCAAATGGCGCATTGGGCAGTAGGTCGTCTAGAAAATGTGGCGCGTTGCCCAAACCGCCTGACAACGGTTCAGCCTGTTCGGTATAAACAGGCGGCGTGTCAACAAGTGACTCTTGCCGCGCCATCTGTTCTAGCCAAGCAATCGCCTCGTCTGGATCGTCTGGAATCCCTTCGGCCAAATTGGCAACTTTCTCAAGGTCGCCTAATGGTGTAAACTCAGGCGATTGCGATTGTCCCGCACCCTTGTTGATCACCTCATCTTCATAGCTAACAGGCTCGGTGAGATCGGCCAACTGCTCTGGCGACAGGTCTTGCGTGATGATGGCATCACCCGCATGCAGCGTATCAAGAATTTCTGACGGGGAAGATGAGCCAAAATCTAACAGGTCAAGTGCTTCCGTTTCAGAAGCATCACTATTTAGCTGTTTCCATCGTTCAGAGATAGGAACATGGCTGATAATCGTGGGTGCAGAGAGCGCCGCAATTTGGGCAGGGTCCATCGGAATCCTACGTGCCCACTTGCCATCATCTGAATCTGGCTTCTCTGTACGCTTTTTACTTTTTGTCGCATCGTCCTCTAGCGCGGGTGCTGGTGGATCGGCCTCTATACTAGTGGTGGTTGGGACAATAGTTCCTGCATCTTTGAGCCATTCTAGCCCAGCAGGAATCAGCAAAGATAATTCCTCTATATCTGCGGCCGATGACAACCCTGATTGCAGCATGTCTGGGTTTTCAACAACGATAGGCAGGTCAACTGGCAGGTCTAGCTCTGTTTTGGAAACAGCTTCACTTGCACCTGTTGGTTCATTTAACTCATCTACAGTTTCAACTTCAACAGGTAGATTTGCCGAAGACACTGGATCATAAGGCAGGATTTGAGTTCCCTCATCTAAATCATCCATCATGTTGCTCGACTGAATTTCATCAAGCAAATCTTGCGGCAGCACATTTCGCTCATAAGGAACGATCTGCATACTGTCATTGTCTGGCACAGGCGGCTGCGCGGACTCGATTTCTGCCTGCAAGGTTTCGGGGATCTCGATCGAGTCGTAGGGAAGTATCTGCGTGCTGTCAGTGTCTACGACGGATGGCGTAGACGGCTGCTGTATGTCTTCTACCTCTGCGCGTAGCTCATCAGGAATTTTGTAGGGAAGTATCTCAGTTCTATCTGCGTTGTCAGGAACAGCGGACCTGTTTGAAGACAACCCTGCGATCGTTTCTTCCAACGCCGCGCTTAGCTCATCATAAGGCAATACCTGCGCTTCCTCAGAATAGTTGTCAGGCTGTTGGAGTTCGGCCAGCAAATCGTCTGGCAGCTCGCGCAAACCATATGGCAAGATTTGGGTGTTGTCTTCAGCAACAACAGGTGTGGATGGGCTTTCCTGAGATGCGGCTGTCTTGAGCAATTCAGCCTGCAGGTCGGCCGGCAGAGCGTCCAACTCGTAGGGAAGAATATTGGTCTTCTCAGCCTCAGCATCTAGCTCTAATAAATCAGCGTAATCTTGCTCCAGCGCGGCGATTGCGTCGCGTTCAAGTTGAAGCTGGTCAAATTCAGATCCTGCTCCGCCATCTGCGGGGTTTGGAAAAGCTGTCTGTGTGTTTTCGGCGTCGGCATCGGCCGAAATCACAGGCAGCACAATCTCAGTTGCATCCTCAATCTCACTGGCAACAGGCGGCGCAAAGTCTGGCAAAATAACGTCAGTCAGATCTGCCGTCTCATCGTCATCAGACAAAGAGGGCCGCTGTGCGTTTGGCAAAATAATGTCTGTTTTATCATTTTGCGCAACGCTCTCACCCGCAATCATCTCGCCAAGTTCAGGGAAACCATCAAACTCATAGGATGGTAACTCTTTGATCGAGGGACTGTTTGTCGTGCCGTGGTTTGTTGTATTGAGCCAATCTGCGATCGCTTGCTCAGAAATATCGAGAAACGGATCGTTTTCGTTGGAGGGGATGCTTTCAGCTTTATTTTCGGCCGAATCGCCACGGTATTGTGACGGAACACCCAACAACTCATCAATATCAGGCAGCATGAACTCTGATGTGGGCGCTTTAGGTGTTGCCACCTTGCCCAACGATTCAGATGTGTCCAGATCGGGTTCACGTATCAGGCGCTCAGTTTGGTCGAGCGAGCCAGTTTGTGGCACGCTGTCGGAAACTGGCTCCGTCATCAGATCTGACTCATCCGTCAGAATTGGCCTGACCAAAGGACGTACCGTGATGTTGGTTGGCTCGTTGTCAATCTGTAGCGCAGCTAGGTCTGCCGTTTCTTCGTCAGCGGGGTCGATTTCTTTGCGAACCTCGGCCTGAGCAGCACGAATTTGCGCACTGGCATTATAAATGTCAGTATCCTGCCAATTCATTGTGGGAGGCTCTTCTATCGAAGAAGCAGCAGGCGTAACAAGGCTGTCGAGCCAGCTAAGATTTTCATCTTCAATATTGGCAGGTTGCTCATCGGCCGCTTGGGGAGATTCCACACGAATATCCATGCGTAACCACGTTGGCAGATTATACTGGTTTGCAGCGGGGCGCGTGTTCATGTTTGCGGCTGGCTTGTTTTTAGCAGCAGGTTTACTGCCTGTTAATCCATCAAGCCAGGCCAGTGCCTCGTCGATGTCTTGGTTTGTACGGTTGGAGAAGATGGTCTCGTCGTTGGACATAAAAGCCCTCAAGAGGGATGATGTAAACTTATGGTTTCTGAGTGATTATCAGACATGCTTGAACGTAATTGCAGAAGCATAACGACAACTATCTGATGTATAAAATAGGTTTGGATGGGAATGAATTTGCGCCTACTCAAAAACCTATCTCTAATTCTGTGTACTACTAGCTATTGGTTCATTATGCACACCTTTTATCAGGTGAGCAAGTGCTGTTGCCGAAGTTTAACGATTAGTTCGCTTAGATCAGGTTCAGGTTCGGCCGAACCACCCAAGGGGTCAACCGCTTCGTGTTGCAGTAGAGCCATCATAAGGTTTTGCACACCAATTGACAAGACCTGAAGGTCATAGCCACCTTCCAGCACAAACACGATTTTGCCCCCGCACAGGCGCTCTGACCACTGGAGCAAACGTCGTACAAGCTGGTCATAACCCGTTAATGATAGCTTCATCTGCGCCAGCGGATCGCGCCAATGAGCATCAAACCCAATTGAGACAAGCAACAGTTGTGGGACAAACTGATCGAGCAATGGTTCAATCACCTGATCGAATACGGCGGCATACCCTTGGTCGCCTGTGCCAATCGGCAGCGGGATGTTGATGTTATGCCCAGCCCCCTTCCCGCGCCCGTCTTCTTGGCGACTGCCTGAGCCAGGATAGAAGTAGCGTGAAAATTGGTGTGTTGAGAAAAATTGTACTGACTCATCCTCGTAAAAGATGTCTTGTGTGCCATTGCCATGATGAACATCAAAGTCAACGATTGCAACACGCTCAACGCCGTGTACCGCTTGTGCATGGCGGGCCGCCACGGCGATATTGTTGAATAAGCAAAACCCTTCAATCGAACGGTGTCCAGCATGGTGGCCAGGAGGACGCACGAGTGCGGCGGCATTGTCTACCTGCCCACTCAAAACGGCGTCAACCGTGGCGCAGGTGCTGCCCGCAGCAAGGCAGGTTTCGTCCCACGTTTCGGCCGTCACATAGGTGTCACCACCTATCATACCGCCGCCGCGTTGCGAGACAGCTTTCACTGTATAAATTTGGTCCCGATGATGCACACGGGCAAGCTGTTCGGCCGTTGCCGATGATGTGGGAAGCTGGACGAGATGGGGCATAAGTTCGGCCGAGCTCAACTGCTCCCAAATCGCTTCCGTTCGCCCTGCGAATTCAGGATGACCTGCCTGTGTGTGCTTAGCACCTGCTGAAAAAACAAAACCTGTCGCCATAATAACCTCTACAAATAAGTGTAACGCATCATGCAAACCTCACAATAGCGTAGCGCACAAATTACAGGTTCGTAAACACAACGCGAAACCAATGTTTTGCCTACATAAAATTGTTACAACTTGCTTATGCTCAAATTTTTACGTTCAAAGTGGGTGATTCGCAGCGTTATAACGCTGCTCGTTTTAGTTGGGGGCTTAATCCTGTATATAACCTTTGGCAGTCGCGGATTTCGCAGCCGTGTCGGGCGGATCGGCACTTTTATGGACAACCCAACAGCTTATGGCGATTGGCAGCTTATCGGTGGGGAACGCTGTGGCGACGCGCCCATGCTCATGCCCAGCGACGGGTTTATTGGTGTGGGCTGGAATGACGGACTCCCGCCACTTTACCAGCACACGGGGTATGATATTTTTGGGCCTGATGGTGAGGACAATATCACGCCGATTTATGCTGTCTATGATGGTTATTTAACACGCGAAAGCAACTGGCGCAGCGCTGTTATCATCCGCCACCCTGATTTTGACGCACTGCCTGATATTGTTGGGGACGAGGTGATTTGGACCTACTACACACATATGGCGTCACGTGATGGGGAAACCTCGTTTATCTCTGAACAGTTTCCACGCGGCACACGCGATCTGTTTGTGGAAGCTGGCACATTGCTTGGCTATCAAGGATCATGGTCTGGAACAATAGAACGCAACATGACCCGCCATTTGCACCTCTCAATCGTCAAATCAGACACCAACGACAGCTATCTAAACGAGACGCAAATTGCAAACACACTCGATCCTGCGCCATTCTTGGGGCTTGACTGGACGGATGAGCAGATTTTGAAATGTTTAGAAGGTGGGTAGGTTAGAGGGGAGTAAGTCGGCGCGAGCAAAAGAGTAAGTTACATTTGAATTTTCACCTTATCAAAATCAAACAGGGCCAACAATGTTGACCCTGTTGATAATTGTTATGTGATGGCGCTTAAACTCGCCCAGACGATCTACCTATCTCACTTCCCTTGAATGATTGGTAAGTAGCTTTTATACCTAGGCTCTAGTGTTGGGCGAATGTGTGAGACTTCA
>JBMZDF010000176.1:0-11036 GCA_049614105.1 Promineifilaceae bacterium (SeqCode) | reverse complement strand
AATTAGGCATAAACAACTAGGTAGATCACAAAAAATTTCGATCAATAAGACGCCCCAACGGGGCGTCTCTACAGGTTAAAGAAGGATGGGGTGCTTCCAGAACATGTTCGATTTGTGCTGATGGTTAGAGTTGCATACCAACTTGCGCCCGCATGTGCGGCAGCTCTTGATGGAAGCGCGAGACCGTTTCAACGTCGCGGAGCCATTCATAAAAGACGCCCTTTGTGTTGACGATCAAGCCGCCCGCCTGTTGAATTCGGCCGATGCCGATCGCCCCATTTGGTGCAGGCGTGCCAACCGCATCCGTTACGACCGCTACCCGATACCCATGTTCAAGCAGCCCCAGCGCCGAATGCATGACGCAGACATCTGTTTCTAAGCCGACCAAAATCGCCGTTTTTCGACCTGTCTGTGCCACAGCGGCCAAAATATCTGCCTGATCGGTTAACCCAAACGTGAGTTTATTAAAAATTGGGGTGTTTTCTGGCAGCGTGTTGCTGACTTGTTGGGCGACTGGAAATTGATCGTGTTCTTCAGCCGTGACGACAAGCGGAATCTCGCACCAGTTGGCGACATTGATTAGCCAGCAAATTTTGTTGAGCAGCCGATCGCTGTCTGTCTGCGGCAGTTTGTCGAGAAAGACAGTTTGAACGTCGATGACGATAAGGAGCGAGTCGTGCGGATCGATAAGCGCATAGGATGGTAGCATCGCATGAGATTATCCTGTTTGCTGTGTGTGGTGCAACTGGATTCAGCGCAGATAACGCAAGACGCGTCCCTTTTTTGGCTTGCGGAAAAGAGCGGATCGCGCTGGTATGCGCTGGCTGTGAGAATAGCCAAGGCTGACCATTTTTTTGCTAAAGTAAGCGTGATTGCCGCGCCCTGGGTCAACGATGAGGATCTCACACGTTGGTTTGGCGTGCTGATTGATGAAGTCAGCCAGCGTGTAGGTCAACTGGCGTTCGTAGAGGATGTCACTGCCGATAATTAGGTCAAACTGGCCCAACGTGCTGATCGCATCGCCCCAGCCTGTGCGGACAAAGGGGATCGTTTTTCCGCTGTTGAGTTCGGTGTTTTTGAGCAGAAATTGCGAGACGGTGGGGTGGAAATCGGTAGCGGTAATATCGGCCGAACGCGAATTCAACACGAGGCTTGCCAGCGCAATACCACAACCAACCTCAAGAATGCGCCGCCCCTCAATATCATAATGGGTCATCAAATGAGCAAGAACGTGGCTTGCCTCACGTACCGTGCCAAAGATGGGCCACATGGCAGAGGAGATACCCAACGACTCAGCAACCCCATCATCATCGGAAAACTGCTGGTCATCCCATAAACAGCAAAGATGGATATTGAGATTGTTGTCAAATTCGACTGTCTGATACCGAAGGCGTAAATTGGAGATATAAAACCTGTGGAGACGATACGCATTGAATTGCTCGTCTTTCCCTATGCCGCACCGTTGGAGGAAACGATAGTTGAACTGATTGTAGGGCGTTTTGTCGTTGTGTGCGAAAAACGTTTTTTAGAAAGAAGCGTTTGAGGCTAGAATTAGCCCACCTCAACTGATGAGATAAGGTTTGCCAAAGATAAGGAAGTGAACATGGATCAAGACGGCCAACAAAAAACACTTGATAAGATCGTGAGGCAGCATTCAACGCTGGTCAATACAGAAACGGGGTTTGCCTATCGCGATTTGAACAAGAACGGGAAGCTAGACATCTATGAGGATGCGCGTCGGCCGATAGCGGAACGAGTTGAAGATTTACTGAGCCAAATGACGCTGGCTGAGAAAGCGGGCATGATGTTTATCAACGGCGCGAGCGTGAACGCAGACGGGTCGCTGGAAGATAAACCAGATGGGCCACCGTTCCCGCCTTCGGCCGTTCCCCAAATGAACGCTCTCCAGATGACCCATTTCAACCTGTGGGCTATTCCGAGCGTGCAGGCAGTCGCGATCTGGTACAACAATATTCAAGCGTTGGCCGAATCAAATCGTTTGGGCATTCCTGTCACCGTAGCGTCCGATCCGCGCAACCACTTTAGCAGCAATATTTTTGCGATGGCGGCGGCCGAATTTTCGCAATGGTGTGAAACGCTGGGCTTTGGCGCAATTGGCGATGTCGAACTGGTGCGGCAGTTTGCCGAAATGATTCGGCAGGAATATTTGGCGGTGGGGATTCGAGTGGCGCTGCATCCGCAAATTGATTTGGCGACGGAGCCGCGCTGGCCGCGAATTAGCAACACGTTTGGCGCGGATGCTGAACTATCGGCCGAACTCGGCGCGGCATACATTGAAGGGTTGCAGGGCAAACAACTTGGCTCGGACAGCATCGCCTGCATGACCAAACATTTCCCCGGCGGTGGGCCACAGAAAGAAGGACTTGATCCCCACTTTGAGTTTCAGAAGGGGCAGATTTACCCCGGCGACCATTTCGACTATCATCTCATCCCGTTCGAGGCTGCGATTGCGGCCAACACCGCTTCGATGATGCCATATTATGGCATTCCCGTCGATCAGACAGATGAAAACGTCGCGATGGCGTTTAATAAGGCGATTATCACCACCTTGCTGCGTGAGAAATATCAATATGATGGCGTTGTCTGCACCGATTGGGGATTGATAACCGATACGTTTATGGGCAACTTTGTGTGGCCTGCGCGTGCGTGGGGGGTGGAGAATCTGAGCGAGGCCGAGCGCGTGCGCAAGGCGATCGACGTTGGAATCGATCAGTTTGGGGGCGAGAGTCGGCCTGAATTGGTTGTGCAACTAGTTGAGGATGGGCGATTGGCGGCGTCACGGATTGACCAATCGGTGCGTTGTTTGCTGCGTCAGAAGTTTGAGTTGGGTCTGTTTGACAACCCTTTTGTTGATGAGACGCAGGTTTCGCAGGTCGTGGGTCGTGCTGATTTTCGTGCAGCGGCCGAAGCATCGCAACGGCGTGCGATGACGCTGTTGAAGAATACAGATGAGGTGTTGCCTTTGTCGGATCGGCCGAAACTGTACATCCAAAATATGGATGCCGCCGTGGTCAAGTCGTATGCGGACGTTGTGGACACGCCAGCGGATGCCGATTTGGCGATTTTGCGCCTTGAAACGCCTTGGGTTCCTGTGGACACGCCCAATCGTTTTGCACAAGGGTTTCATCATGGGGATCTCGACTTCAAAGGGGAGGCAAAGGCGGATATTTTGACGCTTTTGCAGCAGGTTCCCACCATTGTTGTCATTAATCTCGATCGCCCCGCCGTGATTCCTGAGATAAGTGCTGCGGCGCAGGCGTTGCTGGCTGAGTTTGGCGCAAGCGATGCGGCTGTGCTGGATGTTGTTTTCGGCCGAACCAAACCAGAAGGCAAGCTGCCCTTTGAACTCCCTTCCTCAATGGAAGCGGTTCGCAACCAACGTTCAGACGTTCCGCACGATTCTGAGTCACCGCTCTATGCGTTTGGCTTTGGGCTGTCTTTTCCTGACCTTTTGGGGCTTACGCAATGAGTTAAGAGAAACACCCTCCCCTAGCCCCTCCCGAAGGGAGGGAGATCTGGTTCCTCCCCTTCGGGGGAGGTTAGGTGGGGGCTGTATAAGCCCTACGCTTTTAAATTCACACACGGAGAAATCTATGTCTACTGATGCTGAATCTCGATTTTTAGAAATTGTTGCGCCTGATGCGGCGTCAATGGCGGCGGTTAATCCATCTGAGCCGCGCCATGTGGTGATGTTGGCTTATCCGGGCATGTTTGCGCTTGATATGGTTGGCCCGCTGGCGGTGTTGGGTGGGTTACGCAATACGACGCTGCATCAGTTGTGGAAATCGGCCGAAGCGATCCAAGCGGGCAAACTGGCGATAGTGCCGACGGGTACTCTGGAAGATTGCCCAGAGAAGATTGATGTGCTGCTTGTGCCAGGCGGCACGTCGGGTACATTGAACTTGATGAAAGACCCTGACATTTTGGCGTTTGTTCGCGATGCGGCCGCCCGATCTCGCTATGTCACAAGCGTTTGCACGGGATCGCTCATTCTCGCGGCGGCTGGCCTGCTTGAGGGTCGCCGAGCAACGACCCACTGGGCCACAATGGACGTACTGCCCACCTATGGCGCAACACCTGTCGAAGCACGTTATGTTGAAGATGGCAATGTGATTACGGCCGCTGGCGTTTCGGCCGGGATTGATTTTGCCCTGATGCTGGCTGCAAAACTCACGAGCGAACCCTATGCAAAATCGCTACAGCTTGACATCGAATATGATCCTGCGCCGCCGTTCAATGCTGGGTCGCCACGTGGCGCAGGGGAGCCTTTAGCAAGCACAATGAAGCAAATTTATGCGCCACTTGTTGAACGAATGCAAGCTGCTGCGTAATGAAAAACCTATTGTCGCAAACCACATATGATATTTCCTTTTACCTGAAAACAGGCATTGCTTTGGCGAGGGCCGTGCGTATTTCAGTTGGCTCGTAGCCGCCGAAACCAAGAACGAGGCCGCCGCGCGGGAGTGGGCGGTGGCTGTAGTTGGAGAGTGGGGAGGCGGAGACCCCTTGCTGATGTAGTTCGGCCGAAATCACCCGATCATCCACCCCTTCATCTAACCAAGCCAGCACGTGCAGTCCCGCTGGCTCCGCATTGATTTCGAGCGGCAAATTGAGCCGTTTCACCTCTGACAACAACACCTGTTGACGCTCCGCATACAGCAAGCGCATCCGACGAATGTGACGGGAAAAATGCCCCTCGTTCATAAAATCAGCCATTGCCCGCTGCATGACCCACGTCGTGACGCGGCTTGTATGGTGCAGGGCGGCGCGAAAGGCGCTGGTCAAATAATCTGGCACAACCATGTAAGCCAAACGCAAAGCAGGAAACAGCACCTTGCTAAACGTGCCGATGTAGATCACGCGCTGCGCCTCGTCTAAACCTTGCAAACAGGGCAGCGGGTGGCCTGCATAGCGATATTCGCTGTCGTAATCATCCTCAAGAATCCAAGTTTGTTGCTCACGCGCCCACGCAAGTAGATCAAGCCGTCGGGCGGCGCTCATCGTGACGCCGATCGGGTATTGATGGGAGGGGGTGACATATGCCATTTTTGCGTTTGGATTGGCGGCGATGCCTGCTTGGAGATCAAGTCCATCGGCCGAAACAGGCACAGGAACCACATTGGCCCCATTGCCCACAAAGGCGGCCCACGCGCCACGATAGCCCGGATTTTCCAGCCAAACGTGGTCGCCAGGGTCAAGCAGCAAACGGGTGGCAAGGTCGATGCACTGTTGTGCGCCGCTGGTGATGACGATTTGTTCGGCCGAACAGCGAACCCCACGCGCCGATTGCAAATAGCCAGCAATCGCCTGTCGCAGCCCCAAAAAGCCGAGCGGATCGTTGTAGCCCAGCGAACGCGGATCGGTTTTCTGCCAGTGACGACGCAGCAGTTTTTCCCAGATCGGGAAGGGGAAGCGTTTGATTTCGGGGATGCCCGGCTCAAATGCCCGTACGGGTTCAAATTTGTACGGCATTTGCATCAGCCGTTTGCCGCGTTTCGACAGCAACCCGCTAGGCGCTGGGGGTGTGGCCTGTTTAGGCAGCGCCAAATTTGGTACGTTCAACAAACGATCGGGCAGCTCCTTGCTAACAAATGTGCCAGCACCTGCCCGCGTGGTCAGATAGCCTTCGGCGATGAGCTGGTCGAAGGCGTTGACAACCGTGTTGCGCGACACGCCCAATTGCCCTGCGAGTGCGCGGGTGGAGGGTAGCTGGGTGCTGGCGGGTAGTTTGCCCGTCAGGATTTGTTCGCGCAGTGATTCGTAGAGTTGGCGTTGCAGTGATTTCGGCCGATTTCGGTCAAGTGTCAACATACCAAGCGAGATATAGGCGTCGATATTCATAAGCAGGAGCGTAATTGGTTCTAAACAGTTAGTCAAGATTGGCACTTGCCATAAGACCAATCCACGAATACGATCGAGGCACAATTGAAAAAGGGTGTGTTTCAAATGGGTTGGTGACGATAACGTAGACTGAGCTTGCCGAAGTCGTAGCAGGGCGTCGCTTAGGCTTCGGCAGGCTCAGGCTTCGACTGGCTCAGCCACCGCTCGCTCAGGCTTCGACTGGTTCAGGCTTCGGCAGGCTCAGCCACCGCTCGCTCAGGCTTCGACAGGTTCAGGCTTCGACAGGCTTCGGCAGGCTCAGCCATCGTTCTTTGCTCAAATGAAACACACCTATTGAAAAATGACTGATAATGTTATGGGATTTTGCGTAAGTCCTAACTTTTGATGTCCCAACCAATACACGTTATGTCTAATAAACCACAATCTGATTTGAGCCGCGTTCGCCGTTTACCGAAGCGCGGACATTATGACCAAGAAACACTGTATGCGATTCTCGATAGCGCGATGGTTTGCCACGTTGGCTTTAACGAAGGCGACCAACCCGTGATTATTCCGACGCTTGTGGCGCGTGAGGGCAATAAACTGCTCCTGCACGGGTCGTCAAAAAGCCGCATGATGCAGGTTGCCGCAGCGGGCAAACCGATTTGTATCACCGTCACCCATTTTGATGGGATCGTGCTGGCGCGGTCTGCGTTCCACCACTCGGTTAACTACCGTTCGGCCGTTTTCTTTGGAACGTGCGACCCTGTCACCGACTATGATGAAAAAATGCGGGCGCTGGCGGCGTTTACCGACAAACTGATTCCAGGGCGTTGGGATGATTGTCGCCAGCCAACACCCAATGAAGTCAAAGCGACCGCCGTTGTTGCGATGGAGATTGGCGAAGCGTCGGCCAAAATTCGTGCTGGTGGCCCAGGCGATGATGATGAAGATTATGCGCTGCCAATTTGGGCGGGTGTGCTGCCCATCACGCAAACGGTGGGCGAACCGATTGATGATCCGCTGCTGCGCGAGGGGATTCCTGTGCCTGAGTATGTGAAGGATATGGTGACAGCACAGTCGTAGCGTTATAAGATGTGTGGCGCTTTTTGCGCGAGTACATTCCAACCAAAGGCGTGCCGCACAGGCCCGTCTGTCTTAGAGGTATGATGACACACCCTTTAGTTCTGCAACTTAAATTTGCACGTGAGAAGTTTTGGGAGACGTTGGTTGATATTTCGGCCGAACACGCGATACAGCGTTTCGGCCGAATGAACAGCATTAGCTGGATGATCGGCCACCTAGCCCAATTTGAGCAATGGTCATGGCTGGAGTTGCCGGGACAGCCTAATGCGACCACGATTTTTGAGCAATACGACTTTTATGCACCCAACGTCAACCCGCCATACGACGAAATGGTTGCTGGCTGGCATCAGGTGATTGATGCCGTCAATCCTGTGCTGGAGGCGATGACGGACGAAGATATGCATATCCATCATATGTTCCGAGGCAAGCCGATTCATGAGAATGTTGGCACGCGCATTCAGCGTCATGTGGGGCATTATTGGTATCATAATGGCGAGGCGAACGCGATTCGTCAGCTAATCGATGACCGTAAACTGCCGCAGATGATAGGTCGTATTCCGAACTGGGCAGCTTATGATCTCAATGCTTAACTAGCTGATTCGTTGGTCAATCTGTGCTTATGAGTAAAAATTCGGCCGAAACTGACTTTGTCCGCAACCCACACCGCACCATACTTTCGCTCTCGATCCCCGTCCTATTTGCCATGATCGCCGAACCGCTCACCGGGTTGGCAGATACCTTTTTTGTCAAAGAACTAGGTGAGTCGGCACAGGCGGCGCTCGGAATCGGAACGGTTGCGCTGTCCAGCTCGTTCTGGGTCTTTAGCTTTCTTGGCGTTGGAACCCAAACCGAAGTGGCGCAAGCGATCGGTAAAAATGATTCGCAACGCACGCGGCAAATTGTCTCGATCTCCTTGGCGCTTGCGGTTGCCATTAGCCTCATCGTCATTGTGTTGATGAATGTGTTTGCACCGTCAATCGCACGGGCATTGGGCGCAACGGACGTCAGCATCGTCGAGGCAGTCGCCTACGTTCGCGCCCGCATGATTGGCGCACCCGCCGTTTTGATGATGATGGTCATCATGGGCGCATTGCGCGGCAAGCAGCAAATGCAAACGACACTCTATCTGGCGGTTGGGATTAACATTATGAACGTGTTGCTCGATCGGCCGCTTATCTTTGGCTGGGGCGTCATTCCTGCGTTCGGCGTGGCTGGTGCTGGCGTGGCAAGCAGCATGAGCCAATGGCTAGGTGTGATTGCAGGCTTGTTTGTGATTCGTCGCCAAGTTGGATTTAGTCGCGACATACGGTGGCGAGATGCGCGTAAACTGCTTGTTGTGGGTAGCGATCTGTTTGTACGCACGGGAACGCTCAGCCTGTACCTGATGTTTGCAACACGTATTGCGAATCAGGCAGGTGAAGCAGCAGGCGCAGCCCATCAAGCCATTCGCCAAATCTCATTTTTTGCCGCCCTGTTTTTGGATGCCTTTGCCGTCACCGCTCAAAGTTTGATCGGCTATTTTGTGGGCGCAGGCGATTGGAAAACGGCGAAAGACGTGGCGCGTGTTTGCATCGGCTGGGCGATTGGTACAGGCGTTGCGCTAAGCGCCGTGTTTCTTGCCAGTCAAACATGGGTTGCGCACGCATTTGTCACCCCGTCCGCACATCCTGAGTTTTACAGCGCGTGGGGAATCGCCACAATTGGACTTGGCGTCAGCGCGATTGCATTTCTCACGGACGGCGTTCATTGGGGGACGGGTGACTACCGTTTTCTACGCAACGTTATGCTGATTTCGAGCGTGATTGCGGGCAGCATGTTGTTGCTCATCAACCGCACCGCGCTTGCCGACAACGCATTATTTTGGATTTGGGCGTTCACAATGCTCTGGAGCACAGTCCGTGCCATCCTTGGCCTTCTGCGCGTCTGGCCGGGCATCTGGAACAGCCCGTTTGTAACAAATAAATATGAATGAAGAATAGTGAATGAAGAAAAAAGAGATGCGTTTTTGTTTCTTCATTTTTCATTCAAACTTCTTCGTTCCCCTCTTAACCATGTCTTCAAAACGTCAAGGTGCGCCTTTTATGCCACCGCCTGAATTTGGAAAAAGTCTGTCTGGACTGATGATCAATTTACTGGTTCGCGATCTTGAGCGAGCGGTTGAGTTTCATCGTGAAGTGTTACAGGTTGAATTTGTGTACGCCGATCCCGATTTGGCGATTGTGCGTGGGTACGGGTCGCTGTGGATGATTCACGCCGATCATACCTATGATAAGCATCCTTATGGCAAGGAAACGGAGCCTGTTCAGGTGCGGGGTCGTGGAATGGAGATTCGGCTGCATGGCTTGGATCCCGATTCGGCCGAAGCCACCGCCCGCCGCCTCAATTTTACTATCCTCGACCCAACCCGCGACCAGCCCGACCACGGCCTCCGCGAATGCTTCATCCGCGATGCAGACGGCTACGTCTGGGTGCCCGATGTGCCGTTAGCAAATGGCTAAACACTTCTAAGTCAACAATATAGTCTTGCCAGCAGAAGGAGGGGTTTTGCTGGCAGGAAAACTCTGTTATTTTGCCTTGACGAAAACCTCAGAGGTTTATTGATCGAAACTTTATGTGATCTGCTTGAATTGTTTTATGAAAACTGCGAAATTGATAGTTTTTGTGTTGAAAGTAAGAGTTTTGCGAACTTTTTGTCACTATACTTATCCGCAAGCTTACGGAAAAAAATAATGTCGTAAGCAAAATATCAACATGATTTCTGGAGGAGTTTTATAGGATAAATGTTTTTAATAAACTGGAAAATATGAAAAATAGATAATAGATGTAAAAATGGAAAAAGCCGTTTGGAGATAAATTTCTCAAAACGACTTTCTCGTGTGACAGCGCCATTTTACTCGATCTTGCTTCCCTTTTTCAACGCAATTTGATAATTGATTTTACTGTGCAGTGTACGGCTGCACCGTAACCAAACTATATTTGGTTACTAGTTTCACGTAGGAACATTTCGATGCAAAATGTAAGAAAAGTAACTGCGCTAGCCAGTTTTCTATTGCTAGCTTTAGTCCTGTTAATTCCCATGACAACGAGTGCAAACAACTTGTCTCGTCGTGATGATGAGCGTGTTCATGAACGAAGTGAGCGTGTTCCCTCTCAGCTAGAGCGTGCGTCTCGTTCAAAGTATGGATGCCGAGGTGTTGAGAAGGTGAGTGTTGTTTGTCTGCCTGACTTGATCATCAGCGATTACTCTTATGATGATGATTGTAATTTAACTATCATTGTTAAAAATGTCGGGAGTGCCACCGCAATGCTTAGCGGGATACGCTCACTTGCTAGCCAGAATGCAATAATTAACATTCCTTATGATCTAGTTTTGGGTGTCGGTGAAAGTGACGCATGGACGTTTCCTGCTGACATGGCAGTGAATTGGACACAACTTACTATCAACCCAGATGGTGTGCCAACAGAAGCTAATAGCGGCAACAATACGATTGAGATTGAACCCTGTGCGAACTTTTTTCCTGTGAGACTATGCAATGCTGCAGTTGATCCATATTTGAACAGCTATGATAACGGCAGTTTGAAGGGGTCAGCTTGTCTAGAGGTTAATGTAGATGGTTCTACGGCAACCCTTTCAGGATATGGTAAAAACAAAGGTATCCAGAATATTGTTGATGCGCCGTCTGACACGGTAACAAAAGTTAGTTGTCAAGTTACGCACAACGGTGATGTTGTTGCATCTATATCGGGTGAGGAAACTGGAACTTGGAAACTTCAGGTTGATCTAGATCCAGTGACCGTGAGCTATCAGACAGGGGATAATTATGAGATGGTTTGCGAACATGAGTGGCATGTTCCAAGTGAAGATTTCCATCTGATAAGTTCATCCCCTTCTGTTATGATTCCATAGATCGAGACTGAGTGGATAGGTTCGGCCGAAATTCAATTTCGGCCGATAACCATAACAACCCCTTTACAGAAGCTAAACTTTTCGTTGAATATCGTTTGAAAAAAATACAAAAAAGCAGCATTTGATGCGACTGAGTACCTAATTAAACTTGGCCATCAAAGAATTTGTTTTGTGACGCAGGATTTTCAAAATGTAAAATCAA
>JBMZDF010000175.1:0-11062 GCA_049614105.1 Promineifilaceae bacterium (SeqCode) | reverse complement strand
CCCCGAACAGATCCCTTTCGACTTCCACTATCAGCTCAGCCTTGAATACGCCGTCGGGCGCATTTATTTTGAGACGGTGGACGAGTATGCCCGTTACGCGGCAAACGTGGTTTTGTCCGAAACGGGCGAATGGCATCCACCCGCCCGCGCCGTCTTTTTTGGTACAGAAACGGAGGGCGACCCTTCCACCAAACGCAGCGCCCAGCAGTTAGTTCGGCCGCTGGCAGAAAGAGTCAAAGCCTCAGATGTCGCCGCCAACTGGCAAATTGACACGTATGTGGGCAAAGGACAGGCGGACAAAGCGCAGCTTCTCAACTTATTGGGCGGAGATGAAACGCCCGCTCTGCTATTTACCGCGTCTCACGGAATGGGGTTTGAGCTGAACGACCCACGTTTGCTGTGGCATCAGGGGGCGCTACTTTGTCAAGATTGGGAGGGGCCAGCATCAAATCGCGTGCCGCAAACTGCTTATGTTGCGGCCGATGACATCACCGAAAACGCCAATTTGCTGGGCACAATCGCGTTTCATTTTGCCTGTTTTGGCGCAGCGACCCCCAAACTAGACAATTATCCCAAGGCGAACGGCCATCGCAAACAGCTTGCGCCTCGCTCTTTTCTCTCAGCGCTGCCGCTCAAACTGCTGTCACAAGGTGCGTTGGCCGTCATTGGACATTCTGATCGCGCATGGGCGACGTCATTTATAGAGCATAGTCGCCCACAGCTTGGCGTGTTTCAGTCGCCACTACAGCAGATGATGAGCGCCATGCCGATTGGCTATGCAACTGAGTATATTGATAATCGTTGGGCTGCGTTGGCGACAGAGCTACTGTTCAAACAACAGAACGGCGGCCAAGACGCCAGCCCACGCAGGTTAATCCGCGATTGGTCACGTTTGACGGACGCTCGCAACTATATGATTTTGGGTGATCCAGCGGTGCGTTTGCAAGTGTCGGATTCGGCCGAAAATCCACCCACACACCGTCGCAGACAACCCCTCACGCTCAACTTATCCAGCCCACAATCGCCTGCGTCCGATGCAAACACCGTCAGTCAGGTTGATAACACAGTCACAACGGTCACCAATCAAACAGGCGGCATCGACATTAAAACCTACGTCGCTGACGATTTAGAGGCGCTACAGTTTGAAAACGGCCAATTCACAGGCAGCCCCGCACCAACCCTACAGGCAAGAACCCACATTGCCCAAGACGGCAGCTTAACATCTGTTGTCGCCAGCGAACACAATGCGCGTCTGTGGCAAATTCACCTCGATCTCATCAAGCAAGCACAATCGCGCCAGCCCTAACGGCAAATGACCTACCCGCGCACACGCGGCAACCCACGGAATTTATCAATGCTTGGCACGTTGCCATGCTGCACTTCGATCAACGTCGGGCCATCAGTTGCAAACCCCGTGCGGATATGCTCGCGTAGCTGTTCAGGGCTATCTGCCCGCAACCCCTGCGCCCCATACGCCTCTGCCATCTTCACAAAGTCAGGGTTTACCAAATCAGTTGCAATCACCTTGCCACCGTGAACGTTGCGCTGCATCTGCTGCACGTTGCCATATTGGCTATTGTTAAACAAAATAGTGACCAGCCCAATGTTGTGCTGTACCGCCGTTGCCAGCGATTGCGGACTAAACATAAATCCGCCATCTCCTGTAATTGAAATGACACGATGCGTTGGTTTGGCAACCTTGACCCCCAGCGCCGTTGGGAATCCATACCCCAGCGTGCCTTGATAGCCTGGCGTAAAGTAAGTACGCGGCTTGTACACAGGATAGAGCAGCCGTCCCGCATAGCCAACCTGCGTCAAATCATCAACAAAAATCCCGTCCTCGCCAAGTTCTTCGCGAATAATGTTGAGATACGTTTTTTGTGGCTCCAAATAAGCAGAACGTTCCATCCAGCCCGCACGAATCTCATCAAGTTCCGCTTGGCGGTCAGGGCGCGTTTGATTATGTGCGGCGGTGCGCTCGATCAGGTACGGCAGCGCGTCTTCTGCGCGTGCGGTAATTGCTAAATCGGGGGTGGTGAAAATCTGATGCGAGGTCGGATCAACGTCCAAACGGATAATGGTCATGTCCTTATCCGTTCCCCACTTTTGCAGCGGGATACGCATGTTCGACCCGATAGCGAGGGCCACATCGGCCGATTTCCAATACTCATGTGACGCATGGAAAAACAGATGCAGCGGATGCCGTCCGTCCAACACGCCACGCCCCGTGCGATAATCAACAACGGGCGCTTGCAACATTTCAGCCAGCGCCCGAACCTCCGCACTTGCCCCTAACGCGCCAGATCCAACGTAAATGATTGGATTCTTCGCTTGGCCCAACGCTTCGGCCGCTTTTTCAACAAGCGCCGTATCGACAGGCGGCGCGAAATGGTCGGCCGAAATCACTTCCAGATCCACCTCAGTGCGTCCCTTGAGCACATCCATCGGCACTTCCAACCCAACAGGGCGCGGACGCCCCGAGTGAAGCTGGCGAAACGCCTCGCCGATCAGCGACGGCACTTCGGCCGGTCCCGTCGCAGACTCGGCCCACTTTGTCAGATTACGCAAAATGTCAAGTTGATTGTTGATCTCGTGCAGAACGCCCTTGCGTTTGCCAATTGTATGCGTGGGCGTTTGTCCAACAAGGCAAAATACCTTCGCATTGAGCGCGTAGGCGGTTGCCAGCGCCGCCGTCGCGTTGAGAAAGCCAGGGCCAGGGACAATGCTAAACACGGCGGGTTCTCCCGTCGCCAGCGCGTGACCGAGCGCCATGTAGGCCGCGCCTTGCTCATGGCGACAGTGGATCACCTTGATTTCATCTTGTGCATCGTAGAGGGCGTTAAACAAATGGTCGTTTTGCACCCCAGGCACGGCAAAAAGCGTGCGAATACCGTTCTGAATAAGCGATTGGACGACAGCCTCACCGCCGCTAAGTAGCGTCATATGATTGAGTTCCTTGAGTTGATCAACTGATGTTTGGCAGCAGTATACCCCTGCTCGCTCAAACAGCGTCTAGAGAAACGGGCGCAAGATTGGTACTTTTGTTTCCGCCTTGCGAACTAGTGTGATTAGACCTTAGGGATGAGTACACGGATACGTTTGCGATCTATACTGAGGACAACTTAACCAAACACGAAGCGAGAATACACAGACCTCGCACAGACCAAAACTAAACGTAAGGAGATTAACATGTTAGAACGAATTTTATTGATTGGTGCGCTCGTTATCTTAATTGTTGCCGGATGTGCTGGGCGCGTTGCATCCAGCATCGCTGGGGAATTTGACCACGAGTTTGAAACTGAATTTGTTGATGCGCTCCACATTCCGAACGAATTTACCGTCACAAAGCGCGTTAATGGTGACACCGTTTATAGCGAACGGGTTGAGACAAATAACTTTGACGAGAGCGGACATGAGTTTGAGCATCACGATGACATTGACATCGAGGACGTTACTGGCCTCAGCCTAGATTTTGATGAAGGTGGCATTCAATTTAATTTGAGCGGAACGGGACAAACGGGTGAGGAGATTAACATTTCGGCCGATTTGACCCAAGGCAACGACTCAGTTGTCAACATCGACATCAACGACTAACACACACGACTTCCCACGCAAAAAGAGCGGTCTGGCAACAGACCGCTCTTTTTGATCGTTTCAGACTGAAAACGGCACACATCGCGCCGTCGGCCTCTCTCAAGGCTGCGTCAGCTTAACAATATGTGCTGACCGTGCGGGAATCTCGTCAAACGGATGATACGCTGCAAATCCGCCGCTGCTGTTGACTGTTGGCGCAACGGGGTCGCCCATGCCAAATAAAGCGGTGGGGTGCATTCCGTCTGTTAGTGGGGATGTGGGCAGTTCGAGGCTGTACTTTTCGGCCGAAACGTCATTCCGATGCGTATTAATCACAACCAAAATCATCTCGTTTTCCGTATGGCGCAAAAATGAATAAATGCGCGGCGAATTTGTCTCGATCAGCGTCCAATCTCCCACGCGCAACGCCTCATGTTCCGCACGCAACCCAATCAGCGTCCGATAATGTGTTAGCAGCGAATCAGCATCGTCTGTCTGTCGCGCCACACTGACCACAGGAAAATTGCCCGCAGCAGGTCGCCACGGCGTCCCCGTTGTGAACCCAACTTTGGGGCCGTTGCTTTGCCATTGCATCGGCAGGCGAATATCCTCATCTGGCTTTTTGCCCGTCATGCCGATTTCTTCCCCATAATAGACAAACGGCACGCCGGGGGCGGTGAGCAACAGGGATGCGGCCAGTTTTGCCTTGTCAACTTCGCCATCGAGTCGGGACATAACGCGGTTTTGGTCGTGGTTGGTGATAAAGGTCGCGTACTGGCTGGGCGGAAATGAGTCGTAGATTTCTGTTTGGGCGCGGATAATTTGTGGGGAGAGGCCAGAATCGGCCGAATTCAAAATATCGAGTGCTAAATCAAATTGAAATGCAATGTCAACCTCGTCCCCCGTATAATCAACCACCTGCCGCGTCCCTGTCCACGCCTCCCCAACGGTCAGCGCATTAGGATTCACCCCTTTGTAAAAAGTATAAAAGTCCGCCATCCAAGCGTGCGTGCTGTTTGAGTTCTCCTGAATCCTGTCATCCTCTATCATGTGCTTGATCGCATCCAAGCGAAATCCATCCACGCCCATCTCATCCAGCCAATACTCGGCCGCCTCATAGATCGCCTGCGTCACGTCAGGGTTCCGAAAGTTGAGATCGGGCATCCCGCCCCAGAAAACACCATAGTAGTAGGCGTCCCCGCTTTTATGCCACACGCCCTGCCCCCAAGGCCCCCGAAATCCGGGGCTTTCATCTTCCCAAACATACCAATCACGCTTATCTGACGTCCGATCTTTGGAGTCGATAAACCAAGGGTGTTGGGCTGATGTATGGTTCATCACCAAATCAACAATCACGTGAATCCCTCGCGCATGTGCTTCTTCCATCAGGCGCTCAAAATCTTCATTTGTGCCATAGTCGGGATCAACCTCAAAATAATCAACCACATCATACCCATGATAGCTGGGCGAAACGGCGATCGGCATCAGCCAGATACCTGTCGCCCCCAGATCATCATTTGTAGTGGGATCGCCATCATTAATGTAGTCAAGCTTCTCGATCAGCCCATTAATATCGCCTATGCCATCCCCATCGCTATCATAAAAGCTGCGCACAAATACTTCATAAAATACCGCATCGTTCCACCAAGGCAGTCCGTTTGTCCCTGTCACAAAGGGATCGGGTGTTGCCGTTGGCAACGGCGTTGGCATAGGGGTAAGCGTCGGCGGCACAGCGGTTGCAGTCGGCACAGGTGTCGGCGTCGGAACAGGCTCCGCACAAGCCACCAAACATAACATCACAACAAAAATCAAAAAACGGAACATAGGCAATTTCTCCGCAGCACAGATCAGAATTTCAACAAATTCTAGCTGACTACCTAACCACCTGACCACCTAACGCGCTATTTTTGCAACATCGTTGACAGCCCACAGAGGTAAGTCATAATTACGCACAGATCGAAGGAGAGTCCTCTATGACTATAAAACTTGTCAAAAAACCTAGGCCGTCAGGCAATGGGGTCAGTGCAACCCTCACAAATGTCCTTGTGCGTATTGTGCTGCTGCTGGCAATTGACGGTTTGGCGCTCTGGTTTGCATTGAACGCCTTTGCCGAAGGGTTCCTACCGCTTGGAATTGTCATCGCTGTTGTCACGGCAGGTGTGAACTACATCATCCTTGCTCGCGACATGTACCCGCTGCGCTGGATGCTGCCGGGGCTGATTTTGATGGCGATGTTTGCCATCTGGCCTATTCTGCTGACGGTATTTGTCGCTTTCACAAATTATGGTGATGGACATCTACTGACAAAAGCTCAATCGCTTGAACAACTTACAAAAAGCACCTATCTGCCCGAAGGTGGGGCTGCTTATAGCTGGACAGGCTACCAGAATGAGGCGGGGGACTATGCGCTTTGGCTTCAAGGTGCATCGGGGGAGAGTTTTCTCGCCTACCCTGGCGTTGCGCTTATTTCTGGGGCAGATGCGGACGGTTTGGGCGAGCTAGATGCAAAGGGAATTCCAGCCTCCGTTGGTGATTATAATCGACTGAACGCGCTGCGCGTCGCGGCCGATCGTGATATTCCTACAATTCAATTTGGCTCTGAAACGGATGGCGTGCAGATTCGTTCAGGGCGCGAGGCGGCTCAGTTACAACCGCAATATGCTTACGAAAGCGAGCGTGATGTTGTGCAAGATTTGGAGACGGGGGTTGAATATCGGCCGATAGAGGGCAGTTGGATAGCCAAAAATGGCGACGACCTCTCCCTCGGTTTTCGCGACACAATCGGCGCACAAAATTTTGTACGCTTTGTTGAAAGCCCCGCACTGCGCGGGCCTCTGGTTCGCATCATCACATGGAACTTCACCTTCGCCTTCCTCAGCGTATTCATGACCTTTGCGCTAGGTCTTGGCATCGCCTATGTCTACAATGATAAAACATTGCCAGGACGCAAGCTGATCCAGTCAGTTCTGCTGATTCCCTACACCATCCCCAGCCTGATCACCATCATTATCTGGCGCGGCATGTTCAACAATGAAGTCGGCGTTATCAACCGCATGCTAGAAACCGTTCTAGGCATTGCGCCCGCGTGGACTGTTGATCCAACGCTGGCAAAAATAGCCATCCTGATCGTCAACCTCTGGCTTGGGTATCCTTACTTCATGTTGATTTGTAGCGGCGCGTTACAGGCGATTCCGGCCGATCTTTATGAGGCGGCGACCGTCGATGGTGCAAACGCATGGCAAAAGTTCCGCACAATCACGCTTCCCATGCTGCTTGTCGCGGTTGGCCCCCTGCTCGTCGCATCCTTCACCTACAATTTCAACAACTTCAACCTAATTTTTCTCTTTATCGAAGGCGGTCCCCCGATTGCGAACTCCGCAACACGGGCAGGGCATACCGACATTTTGATTTCGTATGTCTACAATTTTGCCTTTGCGTCGGGTCGCGCCAAAGAGTACGGCTTAGGCTCAGCCATCACGATTATCATTTTCATTATTGTGGCGATTATCACATTGCTACAGTTCCGCTACACAAAGATGTGGGAGGAGGTTGGCGAAAATGTCTAATTTAACAATGAAGCAGCGACGCTACATCAGCTACACTATTCGCTGGGCAATTGCGCTTGTCTTAATGGTGTTTGCTATTTTCCCAGTCATCTGGGTGCTGTCCGCTTCCTTAAATCCATCTAACACCTTGGCGTCGGCAAAGCTCATCCCCGACAATATCGGCTTGGATAACTATCGCATCTTGCTGGAAGATCCGCAGTTCCCTTTTTTCCGTTGGATGTGGAACTCGATTAAGATTTCGACTATCACAACAGTGCTATCTGTTTCCATCACAACGCTTGCCGCGTATGCATTTTCGCGTTTGCGCTTTCGCGGACGTCAAAGCATGTTGAAGGGCATTTTGCTCATTCAGGTATTCCCTGGACTACTTGCCATGATCGCCGTGTTTACCTTGGTTACACAGTTTGGCACAATTGTGCCGCGCTTGGGCTTAGACACACATGCTGGCTTGATTATGGTCTACTTGGGCGGCGCAATGGGTGTCAACATTTGGCTGATGAAAGGCTTTTTTGACTCAATCCCACGCGCAATCGATGAATCGGCGATGGTCGATGGGGCAAACCATTGGCAGATTTTCACCCTGCTGCTGTTGCCTCTGATGCGGCCAATCTTGGTCGTTATCGGCCTTCTCTCGTTTATTGGAACCTATGGCGACTTTATTCTGGCGCGTGTCCTACTCAAAAGCACCGACCAATACCCGCTCATGGTGGGGCTGTTTATCTTTACCAGCAGTCAGTTTTCGCAAAAGTGGGGCCCTTTCGCAGCGGGCGCACTCATCGGCGCACTGCCCATCATGATCGTTTACCTGCTGCTGCAAGACCAAATTGTTGGCGGCTTAACACAAGGCTCAGTTAAGGGCTAATTGGATCGCAAGCTAAGCACCTCATGCTAAGGGGTTCTTGCGATCCACTGACTTACAAAACTACAACATTACTATGACACCAAAAATAATTTGTCACGGCGGCGCTTGGGATTGGGATGATGCACTTGATGCGGCAAAAGCTCGCGGCGTCGCGGCAGCAGCTCGCATCGGTCACGACATTCTACTTGCAGGCGGTACAGCCCTCGACGCCGTTGAAAAAACGGTCAATGCGCTTGAAGATAACCCCGTTTTTGACGCTGCGACAGGTGGCTACCTCAATCGGGCAGGCGTTGTTCAAACGGATGCGCTGATTGTGGATGGCGCAACCTATAACTTTGGCGCGGTCGGTGGCGCATCGCGCGTTCAATATCCTATTTCGCTGGCGCGTCTTGTCATGGAGCGCACTGATTTCAACTTTTTTGTGGGGGATGGTGCGGATCGATTGGCGGCCGAATTAAGTATGCCGCTCATCGACAATGCCCAGCTAATCACACCTGAGATGCAAGCCTTCTTTGACGCACAGCGTACCGATGGCAACGCATCAGACACGGTCGGCGCTATCGCAATCGATGCAAACGGCAACGTCGCAGCCGCCACCTCAACCAGCGGCATACCCTACAAACCCGTCGGTCGCGTTGGAGACTCGCCCCTCTACGGTTCAGGCGGCTACGCACAAAATGGCGTCGGCACGGTCGGCGCAACAGGCATGGGTGAACATATCATGCGAACCTTGCTCTCAAAATATGTCGCCGACCGCATGGCGGATGGACTCACCGCACAGGATGCGTCTTTTGCCGCTATGACCTACATCGATCGGCTGTTTGACAACTCAATGGCAGGCGTCATCACCATCGATGCGCTGGGCAACATCAGCGCCGCCCACACCACACCCAAACTGGCAATCGGCTGGGTAGATGACAACGGAAACATCAACAGTGCAATGAATGCACGCGCAATCCAAAACTAATTCTTGGCAGTCAAAGCTTGACCGTCAGAGCAACCAACAGGGAATCTTATGTCAGAAGAAAAAATCGATTTAATGCAGTTTGTTGAAAGCCATGAAGGGTTACATTGGGTGCGCGGCGGCGGGCCAACCAACCGTTCATGGAACGGTATCCGCTACAAAACGGGGCTATCTGGCAAAAACACGGGCGCAAAGAATCTGTCGATGAACGTCGCATCTGTCCCACCGGGGGCGATCGCCTATGCGCACATTCACGATGGGTTCGACGTGATGCTATTCATTCTTGAGGGCAAGGTGCGCCATGAATACGGCCCAGACCTCATTCATTCAGTTGAGCATGAAGCGGGGGATTTCATCTATATTGAACCAGGTGTGCCGCATGAGGTGTTCAACATTGGGGATGGCCCTGTTGTGGCTGTTGTCGCCCGTTCGGCCGCAGACGAGTGGGATAAAATCGTCGATTACCCCAGCAAGCACCGCCCAAACGTTGCCTAAGCCCTCCATCAATTCTATACGGTTCACAGCTTCGCTTGTGAGGCACTTCACTTCTCCCGTGCAGAATAAACCCTGAAATTGGGACAAAAACAGTGTGTCTGCATAATAAATCTATGATTTTTACCTTATATCACATTCCACGTTTCTTTTTATCCTAAATACGGATCTTATTATGCAGAATCACAAAAATCTCACAGACTACCACCCTGACTTTGGATAATATGCTGCACAAACGCAGCATAATTCCTAGTAGGGCAGGCTAACTCAACAATGCTCACTCTACCAAAGTAAATCGCCCACCGAACAAAAGCTTAAAACCGACGCGCCAAAGGAATCAGGCATGCGGTTTAAACGTCTAAACAGCAGACATGTGCACTTCACGTTCTGCTCAATTTGAGGCATAATAGAACACATGACTCACTACTCTAACGTGTTTGAAACAGTACCTCTTGATACAGATGATGTCGCACAGGCATTGCTAGATATTGAGCATAAGACTCGTAGCAATCCTCTCAAATGGACTGGACAATTTTCTCCACAACTGGTCAATGTTCTTATAAGTAAATACGGTTGTAAATCATCTCGTATATTTGATCCGTTTTTAGGGAGTGGGACAGTTTTGCTTGAAGCTGGGCGCATTGGGATTACAGCCTGCGGTTCAGAACTAAATCCTGCAGCAGTGATTCTGGCTAGAACTTACGAGTTCATAAACGTTGAGCCTACGAAACGAAAACAAACTGTTGATTTGCTGAACTTGCGATTGGAAGAATTATTCCCAATAGAGTGGAACTACTATAGAGATGCCGCTAATTCAGATTCTGCACTCCAAATTATGGCCAGCTTAACCGAATTGCATGGGCAATTAGATAGCTATCTTTCTAATGTTCTTATTGAAGCATTGATTATCCTTGTAGATTTTCACAAAGTTGAAGACCTTTCAATTAATAAGGTACTGAAAACCTGGAATAAACTAAAACATCATGTTCTGAACTTACCCTCAACCCTTAATCAAATTGCTGTTTACCATGCCGATGCAAGAAATACACCAATTGCCGACTCAACAATTGACTTTGTAATTACCTCACCGCCTTACATTAATGTTTTTAATTATCATCAACAATATCGTCGCTCCGCAGAAGCCCTTAACTGGGAACTCTTGAGCATTGCAAAATCAGAATTTGGATCGAATAGGAAACATCGTGGTAATAGATTTTTTACTGTAACACAATATTGTATAGACATTGCTCATACGCTAACTGAAATAAGTAGAATCACAAATGATTCATCACGATGTATTTTTGTTCTAGGTAGAGAATCTAAGGTGTGTGGAACTCCATTTTATAATGGTGCAATTTTTATGAATTTAGCTAATAAATTGGGCTTTCAATCACCAATGAGGCAAGAGAGAAAATTTAGAAATCGATTCGGCAAGAATATAGTTGAAGATATTATTCATTTACACCCTCCAAAAGGGCAACTAAAACAAGGTGAATTGCTCAATTCGATTGCCAAGGAAGTTTCTCTAAAAGCCCTTCAAGACAGCTTAGATATAGTGCCACAAAAGTCTCGCCGCTTCCTAGAACAAGCTATCCGAAGTGTGAA
>JBMZDF010000174.1:0-11072 GCA_049614105.1 Promineifilaceae bacterium (SeqCode) | reverse complement strand
GGATGGAAAATAGAAGATATAGAGATGAGGGAAGAAAATGAAGAATGGGGAATAGAAAATGAAGAAGGGAGGATGGAGAATGATGAAAGGGGGGGAATGGGAAGTGAGAATGATGAATGGGGAATAGAGAATGATGAATGGAGGATGGAGAATGATGAGTGGAGAATGGAAGGTGGAGAGATGGGAGGTGAGCATGAAGAAATGGGAATGGGGGAACGGGGAGTCGAGAATGGACAGCGGGTAATTGTTGATGATGAAGGGCCGACGCCGATTCTTTTGCACGGGGTGACGGGGTCGGGAAAGACGGAAATTTATATGCGGGCGATTGAGTATGCGTTGACGCGGGGCGAGACGGCGATCGTGCTTGTGCCAGAGATTGCGCTTGCGCCACAGACGGTACGCCGTTTTGCCGCTCGTTTTCCGGGGCGTGTGGCTGTAATGCACAGCCGGCTTAAAGAGGGCGAACGCTATGACACATGGCGACGGGCGCGGTTGGGCATGTATGATATTGTGGTTGGGCCACGCAGCGCGATGTTTTTGCCACTCAAAAATTTAGGCGTGATTGTGCTTGATGAGGAGCATGATCACAGTTACAAACAAAACCCACCCGTGCCTGCGCCTTACTACCATTCGCGTGATGTGGCGATAATGATTGGGGCGGTGACGGGGGCGATTGTGATTATGGGTAGCGCAACGCCCGATATTGTGACCTATCATCGGGCAAAAGCGGGCATATATCAACTGCTTGAACTGCCGCGACGGGTGATGGGGCATCGTGGGCGAATCGAGAGCCAGATGGCACGTGTTGGGCGCACAACGGCGTTTCAATCGGCCGATGATGACCCCAACGACGCGCTGACAATTCCCTTGCCGCCTGTGACAACAATCGATCTGCGCAACGAATTACGCGCGGGCAATCGCAGCGTATTTAGCCGCATCTTACAGACTGAAATTGAGGCGACGCTGGAGCGTAAAGAGCAGGTGATTCTGTTTTTGAATCGCCGTGGCTCATCAACTTATGTTTTTTGTCGTGATTGTGGACATGTGTTGAAATGCCCCAACTGCGACATGCCGTTCACTTTCTATCATCAGCAAGCACATCTAAATTGTCACCACTGCGGACATCAGAAGGCGCAGCCAAAACGCTGCCCTGAGTGTAGCTCGAAACGTATTAAATATTTTGGCCTTGGGACGGAGCAACTGGAGCAATTGGTCAATGAACGCTGGCCTGATGCGCGAACGGTGCGTTGGGATCGAGACACAACGGCGGGACGTGATAAACATGAGGAGCTACTGGCGCAGTTTATCGAACATAAAGCTGATATTCTGATCGGCACGCAGATGATTGCCAAAGGGTTAGATTTGCCGCTGGTGACGCTGGTCGGGGTGATTTCGGCCGATGTCAGCCTCAATCTGCCCGATTTCTGCACGGGTGAACGCACTTTCCAAGTGTTGACGCAGGTTGCAGGACGTGCAGGGCGTGGTCTGCTCGGCGGGCGCGTGATTTTGCAAACCTATGAGCCAGAGAATTATGCGATTAAGGCGGCGACGAATCATGATTTTGAGCAGTTTTATCTGGCTGAAATTCGTTTTCGTACACAGCAAAGTTTTCCACCCTATCGGCGGATGGCAAAGCTCGTCTATGCTGATCCCATTTTGCACAGGGGACAGCATGCAGCAAAAGAGATTGCGGGGGATTTACGGGCGTTGGTCAAGGCGCTAAAGTTGGGGGCAACGGAGATTATTGGGCCGATTCAGCCTTTTTTCGGCCGAATCGACCGCCGTTTCCGCTGGCAAATCCTAATCCGTTCCACAGACCCAACGCTGCTCCTAAAAGGGTACAAGTTGCCTCGCGGCTGGGTACTAGATATTGACCCAGTGAGTACACTATGAGCAATCGCAGCCCTCATCTTCACAGGTGTTGTGCTCATCCACAAGCGTCATCTCACCTGTGGTGATGTTCAACTCATAATCTTGCGCAACGACTATGTCGCAACCGTATCCCCCACTTCCCCCTGCAACATGGAAAGATAAAGTTTCGGCATCAGTAAAATGAAGGGAGTTGTTGTCTAGAGTTAGGAATGTGCCACTTGACCCATCATCATCATAAATTCCAGTTCCATACCGAGCAATGAAACGCCGTTCTAATCCATTTTGATTTTGTGAGGATGCATCCCATAATAGAAAGTAGCAGCTGCTCAAAGAAGGCCACCCACCGCATACGTTATACCAATAGCCCTCAACATTTCGTGAAAGAACCTCAACTTGCATATTATGAAACTCGCCAGCATAGGGATTCTGGACAATTGCAAGAACCCGAAACTCAGCATTGATATAGGCATTTACTAGCGCTTCATCTGATAAGCGTTTAATGGGTGTCATGGTCGCAATTGGGGGCTGTGTTGGCTCTGCTGTCGGAACTGAGGTTTTTGTAGCTGTGGGTGTTGGCGCAACGATATCCGTTGGTGTTTGCGCGGGCAAGGGCATCGTGACCGCAACCGATGTTTCGGTAGGGTTATGTGTGCAGCTAACGAAGAGAAACATGCTGATAAGCAGAAGTTTTTTCATAAAATGCTTTTCCTAACGATGATTACTGTTGCTAGGGTAAATGTAAAACGAATCACTAAGCCAGCCATCCTTTTTATTGGTCATAATAAACTTTCCCAAGATATATGCGGATTACGTGACGTGCCAATACATAAACCGCCTATATTGAGACAATATAGGCGGTAAGTAATGACTGAATAATGTGTTTTGCTTTACTTCTTTTTCTTCGCCTTTGCCCAACCATCGCGCAACGTGACCGTGCGATTGAAGATAGGGTTATCAGCGGTGGACGCTTGATCGGTGGCAAAGTAGCCCATACGCATAAATTGGAACTTGTCGCCCGCGTTTGAGCTTGCGAGGCTTGGCTCCACGATAGCCTGTACCGTCACCAACGATTCAGGGTTGAGGTCGTCCATGAAGTCGCCCGTTTCAGAATCTGGATTTTCTGTATTAAACAGGGTGCTGTAGAGATTTACTGTGGCGGGGCGTCCTTTTTCGGCCGAAACCCAGTGAATGGTCCCTTTCACCTTGCGCTTGTCGGGCGAATTGCCGCCGCGCGTTGCGGGATCATAGGTACAGTGGATCTCGGTGACGTTGCCATCCTCATCTTTGATTACATCCGTTGTGGTCACAAAGTACGCCCCAAACAGGCGGATTTCACGCTCAGGGGTCATACGCTTCCACTTTCTGGGCGGTATCTCGGCAAAATCTTCGCGCTCGATGTAAAGGACTTTTGAGAACGGCACGGGGCGCGTTTCGGTGTTTGAGCGATCTTGTGGATAGGTTTTAACGTCTAGCCACTCAACTTGATCCGCTGGGTAGTTGCTAATCACAAGCTTGAGCGGATTCAGGATGCCCATCACGCGCGGGGTAATCTCGTTAAGATGTTCGCGCACAGAAAACTCAAATTGTGCCAGCGGGATGGTGCTGTTTGACTTGGCGACGCCGATCATGCTGCAAAAGTTGCGGATCGATTCGGGCGTGATGCCGCGACGGCGGATGCCGACGAGCGTTGGCATGCGTGGGTCGTCCCAGCCTGTGACGATGCCGTTTTCGACTAGTTTTCGCAGTTTGCGTTTGCTGACGACGGTGTGTGAGAGGCTTAATCGGCCGAATTCAATCTGACGCGGCGCATAAATTCCCAACTTTTCAACAAACCAGTTGTACAGCGGCCGATGGTTACGATACTCAAGTGAACAGAGCGAATGAGAAACGCCTTCGATCGAATCAGACTGCCCGTGCGCAAAATCGTACATCGGATAGATGCACCACTTGTTACCCGTTTGATGATGCGACTGATGCAAAATGCGGTACATGGCCGGATCGCGCATCATGATGTTACCCGACGCCATATCAATTTTAGCCCGTAAAATACGAGCACCTTCAGGGAACTCACCTGCCCGCATCCGTTCCAACAGATCGAGGTTTTCTTCAACGCTACGGTCACGATAAGGGCTGTTTTTACCTGGTTCCGTCAGCGTACCGCGATACTCGCGCATCTCTTCTTGCGTCAGGTCATCAACATAGGCATCGCCCTGTTTAATGAGCTGCACGGCCCATTGATAGAGTTGGTCAAAATAATCTGAGGCGTGATACAGTCCATCCCACTGAAATCCAAGCCAGTTAATATCGTTTTTGATGCCCTGCACATATTCTTCATCTTCTTTGACAGGGTTTGTGTCGTCAAAACGCAGGTTGCACTGACCGTCAAACTCACGCGCAATGCCAAAACTTAGGCAAACTGCCATCGCGTGACCAATATGCAGATAGCCATTTGGTTCAGGTGGGAAGCGCGTCACGATGCTGGTGAACTGGCCGTTCTCTAGATCCTTAATCACCTCTTCGCGCACAAAATTACTTGATGCCCCAGAATTACTCATACTCTAAAATGCTCCGTCAATAGGGTTGCATAGGGATTGCCCTATGATCAAGCTCATATTCTATCATGTTCACTTTGAAGAGGGGCGAGACAACACAAATTTTTTGTACAGTTTGTGTGGAAAGTACGATCATGATGCCCAACCCAAACGGTAGGGGCGGGACCGCGCGAGCAAAAACAAATTTCGCAAGGTCTCGCCCTTTTTCATAGCAGAGAAAGGAATGAGACAACAGGGAATTTTGTCCAGTATGTGTGGAAACGGCGACCACAACGCCCCACCCAAAGGGTAGGGGCGGGACCACGCGAGCAAGAATTGATTTAACGTCAACAAAAAATTTCGCGAGGTCTCGCCCTTTTTCATAGCAGAGAAAGGAACGAGACAATAGAAAGTTTTGTCCAGTTTGTGTGGAAACGGCGACCGCAACGCCCAACCCAAACGGTAGGGGCGGGACCGCGCGAGCAAGAATTGATTTAACGTCAACAAAAAAATTTCGCAAGGTCTCGCCTTTTTTCATAGCAGAGAAAGGAACGAGACAACACGGAAATTTATCCAGTATGTGTGGAAACGGCGACCGCAATGCCCCGCCCACACGAGAAGGGCGTTATGCGTGATGGGTCATTTTAGACAGCAGATGATTTAGGTTTTCACGATCTTCGTTCCAACGTAGTGGATTGTTCTTGATATATTGGCGTGTTGCGTTTAGATGGCGCTCGTTACGGATAATGCGTTCATAATAGCCACGATGCCAGACCTTCCCCCCGATGCTGCGGCGCAGCTTATTGATACGCGTTGTTACAGATGATTTGTAACGAGACACGATGACACCCAACGAGCCTGCTAACGCATTTTGTAAGCTTATTTCGGGATCAACCGTTTGTCCCACCTGTGATGGATAGGAATGAAATTCTAAGATAACGTGGATGTGGTTGGGCATCACAACCCATTCATCAAGCCGTACATGTTGCGCATGATTAAGCGTTGGCACACGTAGCAGCATATTCATCGCAAGATCGTGAAATGGAGGCGTCTTAAACAGATGAACGCGCCGATGAGTACAGATTGTCACAAAATAATAGGCAGGTGATCGATAGTCCCAATTTGGGAGCCGAATCGATCGACGCCGATGTTTATGTTGATTTGGCATAATTTATTGTAAACGATGCCCATACGGAATCCGAACGGTAGGGGCGGGACCATGCGAGCAAAAATTGATTTAACGTCAACAAGATAGTTTCTCAGGGTCTTGCCTTGTTGCGCGGTGGGGAAGAGGGGCGAGGCATCGCGGAATTTTTGTGTTGTGTTTGTGCGGGGAGGGTTGCCGCGATGTCCCGCCCGTACGGGAGCTAAAGGGTGGGGTGAGACAACGCGGAAATTTTGTGACATGTTGGTGTGGAGAGGATTGCCGCGATGACCCGCCCGTACTTTAGATGGGGAGCGCTTTTGCGATTGCATCGAAGGCGAGGAGTGTGATGATGCTGTTGTCCTCGACGAGAGCGATGGGGTGGCTTGATAGCTTGACGATGACTGTTTTGGTTGTGGGATCGATGTAACAGTATTGACCGTGGATGCCAACGCAGAAAAATGCACCGTGATTGTTGCCCGTGTTCCAAAATTGGTTGCGGTAGGAGCCATTGGGCAGGATATCGGCATATGCTTCGCCACGACGCCATGCATCATTGTTGCCGTTTTGGCGTGTGTCTGTGTAGAAACTGGCTGGCACAATTTGCTTGCCATTCCAGTTGCCGTTATTGAGCGTCATCATCCCGAAGCGTGCCAAGTCGCGTGCGGTAATATTGAAACCGCCGTTAGGAAAGGCGCAGCCCCAAGGGTCGAGCGTCATTGCAATATCTTCTTCTGCGCCAATATGTTGCCATACATGCTCTTGAAATAGCTCAATAAATGAGCGTCCGCTGACACGTTCCATGATGATGCCCAACACATCTGTGTTGGCCGACACATAGCGAAACACGTCCCCATGTTCAAATTCCGCTTTTTCGGTTAGCGTTGGCAGATAGTTGTACAGTGATTGGGGAACGTCCGCATAAGGGCCAGTCCGATCCACATGCCCAAACCAGCCTCCTGCGATGGTGTGCAGTGTGACGTCCGCCTGTAAATTGTCGTAGGTTTCGTCATATTTGATCGAGGCACTCATGTCAAGCACGTGTTGAACAGTCGCGTCACCGTAGGCGCTGCTGGCGAACTCTGGTAAATAGTCTGCAACTGTCTTGCCGAGGTTGATATCACCTCGGCCGACCATCACGGCCAACAGCGTCGCCGTCAGCGATTTGCTGACGGATTGCAGTAAATGACGTTGGTAAGGCTGCATGTCAATATAGCGTTCGCTAACAAGCTGCCCCTGATGCATTATCAAAAAAGCGTCTGTGTAAGTGTGATTGAGCATTGATGCCACAGTCCATGTCTCCCCCTTGTGATCTGTAAATGGAATCGCGTCGATGTCAACAGGCGCGGGGGCCGTAGGTAGGACGGACGGTATGCCATAGCCGCGATGTGCATGGGCGCAGGGGATCAACTGCTGGACATTTTTGAAGCTCCAGCGAACAGGATCACCCGTCTGCCAGTTTTGTGTTGTGACAAGTTTGTCCGCAGGCGGCGGACTGCCTTGCATGAGGTTAAGTTCAGCAGCGGTTGGTTTGGGGTAGGTCATGAGTTTTGTTTGAGGTGTGACTACGATTGGCGTATGGTGATAGATTTTAGGAGAATTCGGCCGAAACTGCCATCACCGTCACCCATCCTCGACAGGTGAACAGTTTTCTTGTACCCTCGCGACAAGGTATAAAAAGTGATGAATAAACAGCTAATCGAGATTGCACGGAAAACACAATACGATGCAACAACACACAAACTGGGGCCATCTCCAAAGCCAAAGAGCCTCGTCACAGTTGTTGACGATGCCCTGACAATTACGGCAAAGTTCTCCACTGTCATCAAACAACGATCTGAGCCGCTGGCATGTGAGGCTGGGTGTCACTTTTGCTGCTATCTGATGGCGACAGTCTCTGCCCCAGAAGCTCTAGCGATTGCTCAGCGTTTGCGAGAAACACGCCCTGCTGAAGAACTCAAACAAGTTAAGCAGAAGGTAAATCGGAGCTTCAAGCGCACAAGAAAATTGGATAGCCACGCCAGGGTTCGGGCTAAAGTTGCCTGTCCTTTGTTGTCCGATGGCGGGACCTGCACGATATATCAGTTTCGGCCGCTGGATTGTATGACCTACCACTCACTCAACCGTCAAGCGTGCGAAGAGATTATGGCAGAGCCAGCTCAGGCACAACCCACAAACCCTGATCTGCAAGCGATTGGAATTGGTGTAAAAACAGGGTTTGGGCAGGCGATCGCTGGGGCTGATTTAGAAACCCCCGCGCTGCGGTATGAATTGATCGAAGCAATTCAAATTTCCCTGAATGATCCGCATGCAATGAAGAAGTATCTGGCTGGCAAAAACGTTTTTAAATCGGCGGCTATCATCACGGACAATGTGACGGGGATTGGGTACAAAATAAAATATGCGCCAGCGCACCTAAAAGCAGAGGCGAAGCGTGTTTTTGAACTGGAAAGCCGCCGTTTGAAGCATTGATTATGTCAGGTTGGCTGACGTTGCCGCCTTTTTCGCCCATGCTTGAGTGATGCGGTCGATGACGATGGCAAGAAGGACAATCGCCAGACCTGCTTCGACACTTCGGCCGAGATTGTCATTGGTAAAACCAAACACTACTTCAAACCCCAGCCCACTTGCGCCAACAAAGCCCGCAATAATTACCATCGCCAGTACCATCATAATCGTCTGATTGATGCCGAGCATGATGGAGGGGAGGGCGAGCGGGATTTCGACCTTGAGCAGCCTTTGCCAAGGGGTTGAGCCGAAGGAATCGGCCGATTCAATCAAACTATCGTCCACCTGTCGAATCCCTAAACTGGTCAGCCGAATCACGGGCGGCAACGAATAAACAATTGCCGCGATCACTCCCGCCGGCTCCTGCCCGCGAAACAGCATGATGACTGGGACAAGATAGACAAAAATCGGGATTGTTTGCAGCGTGTCGTTGACCACTTTCATGATCATGTCAACTCGATCATTGTGTGCGGCCCAGACGCCCATCGGCACGCCAATGGCGATGCAGATGACAACCGCTATGAGCACCTGAACCAGCGTTTGCACCGTGAATTCCCACATGCCGAACAGACCAATCAGCAGCAGTGCGCTCAACACGCCCAATGATAAACGCCAGCCGCCTGTCGTAAGTGCTGCCCATGCAAATAGCAAAAACAGCGCAGGCCACGACATCCATTCGGTGAAAAAGAAAACGAGCGGCTTAAAGAGACGAATAATCAGAAAATCACGGAAGGGTTCTGTTCCAAGTCCTGTGTTGCCGATTACAACGAGATTAAGCTGCATCCAGTCCACCATGGCGTCAACGGGCTGGCTAATGTTTAGATTCCAACTGCGGGGGAAGGAATCCATGCCAAAAATGAGGCCGATCACGGTTAGAAGCAGCAAAAAGGCAAAGGTGGTGACGGTGTAAGGGTTTGATTGGATAGAGGGTTTCCAGTTTGGGGGGGCGAGTTTTGTGAGGGTGGTTGTGGTTTGGATGGTGATTCGGCCGAAAAAAACAACCCCTCGCTCAACCCCCGCCTCAATCTTTGCCACCGTCGGCGACCCGCTCATCGTGTCTGAAAATAATCGATACCCTTGAAAACGACTGCCCCGTTGCGCCTGCTCCCGCTGCGCATAGGCTGCGCTCAAGCGATCGAGCAAAATCGCCATGACAACAATCGCCAGCCCCGCTTCGAGTGCCTCGCCCACACGCAGGCGGCGTAGCGCCTTGAGTACTGAATCTCCTAACCCGCCGCTGCCGATCAGAGCAGCAATAATAACGATGCTCAAAGCCATCATAATCGACTGGTTGACACCAGCCAAAATGGTGGGCATCGCCATTGGAATTTGCACCTTGCGCAACATTTGCCGCTCGGTTGTGCCAAACGAGCGGGCGGCTTCGAGTGCGTCCTCAGAGACAGTTTGAATGCCTAAACTGGTGAGCCGAATGACGGGCGGAAGGGCATAGATGATGGTGGCGATGACGCTGGGAACTCGTGCAACGCCGAAAAAGAGCAGCACGGGGATCAGATAGACAAATGCTGGCATCGTTTGCATGGCGTCGAGAATCGGCCGAAGTACCATCTCGGCACGCGGGTTGCGAGCCGTCCAGATGCCAAGCGGAACGCCAATCAACAGCGAGAGCAGCACGGCGATCAACATCAGCGCCATCGTTGCCATGCTCTCATCCCACAGGCCAAACAAGCCCATCAGCATGAGGCACACAAAACTGAGCAGCGCCAATCTTAGACCCGAAATGCGGTTGGCAAGTAAAAAGGTGCCGCTCACAATCACGGGCCAAGGCAGAAACAGCAAAAGCTCCTCGGCACGGCGAATGATAAAGTCAAGCACGGCGCTAAGCGGCTCGAAAAAGAATAAGAACATCCAGTGCGTTTTGCGGTTGACAACAATCCAGCGTTTCGCCTCGTTGAGCGTGTCGCGCAGACCGATGTTCCATGCTTCTGGGAACTTCTCAAACTCCATGACAATTGCCACAATGAGCAACGTCAAAAGTGCCAAGGGTAAAAGCCAACGCTGCCAATTTGCTTGCTTCGCCGCCATTATGACCCCTCCGCCAGCGCCATCATCACCGTCACGCGATCAACTTGCCCAACAGGTTTGCCCTGCTCTGTTACGGTAATTGGCTCATCGTGGGTTGCCGTGAGCGGAATCAATTTCTCAAGCGTGGTGGTTGACTCAACCGATTGGGTGCTGAGTGTGCCGCTAATGGGCTGCATAATCGCTGCGGCCGTCAGCACTTTGACACGCGGGACATCTTTTGTGAATTCACGCACGTAATTGTTGATAGGGTTCGCCACGATTTCCTCTGGTGTGCCAATTTGCACCACCTCGCCATCTTTCATAATGGCAATTCGATCCCCAATTTTGAGCGACTCTAGGAAATCGTGCGTGATAAAAACAATCGTTTTGTTGAGCGTTTTTTGCAGTCGCAGCAGCTCATCCTGCATTTCGCGCCGAATGAGCGGATCGAGCGCACTAAATGGCTCGTCGCAAAGCAGCACATCGGGATCAACCGCCAGCGCACGCGCCAGCCCGACACGCTGCTGCATCCCGCCGCTCAGTTCATGCGGGTAGTGATATTCCCAGCCGTTTAGCCCTACCATTTGCAGCACGTCGAGCGCTATTTTCTCGCGTTCGGCCGAAGCCATGCCGCGTACTTCAAGCCCAAACGCCACATTTTCCACCACGCGCCGATGTGGAAACAGCGCAAATCGTTGGAACACCATGCTGATGTCATTGCGGCGCAACTCACGCAGCGTGTCGGCATCCATTGTGGTGACTTCTGTCCCGTTAATGGTGATCTGCCCCGCCGTTGGCTCAATTAAACGTGTGAGGCAGCGAATCAGGGTTGATTTCCCACTGCCCGACAAACCCATCACGCAGAATATCTCACCTTCAACCACGTCAAATGAGACATCACGCACGGCGACCACGTGGCCCGAATCAGCCTGAATGTCGGCGCGGCTCATCTCTGCGGTTGTTTGCGATACGATGCGTTCAGGCGTGGGGCCAAA
>JBMZDF010000173.1:0-11074 GCA_049614105.1 Promineifilaceae bacterium (SeqCode) | reverse complement strand
TGTGGATCAGGGTGTGTTTTAGATGGATTGAAAGCAGTAGGGGAGGTTATAACAGATAGTCGTTTGGGGGTTAGTATATTCGGCCGATACCTCACGCTCAAATAACCCACACCCATTTGTGGTGAAGTGACTACTCCCAATGCTAAAGCAATTGGGCTTCTATGACAGTCTGGCTGTCTAGGGTAGATAGTCCTCTACTCAAAATGTTTAGAGCGGCATTATGGTCACGGTCTAAGACAAGGCCACAATGCGGACAATCATGAACATGAACAGACAATGTTTTAGGAACAATTTCACCACAACCAGAGTATCCTTGCGTTGTTTCTCTGGGGTTGACCTTGACGCGGCGAAAGAACGCCTGAAAAGCCAAATCAACACGAGTCTGGGCGTCTTGCAGCGCTTGACTAAACGCACTCTTCAGCTCTAGCTTCTCTTTCTTCCTCGGAATTTGTATGTCAAACGCATGTGCTAATTACAGTACATTTACACAATTGGCACGCCAACTTACAAAAGTAACACTAAAGCGTTGTTTGCTACACAAACGATAAGCCCCCTTATATCCCAAGTTTGAAAAAATGGACTTTACGGGCTTGCACAGTAAAATCATACTTTATACCCGTGTGATTTAATAAATTTCACATCAACAACAAGCAAATCCGAATTTGATGAGACACCTTGATCATCAGGAATTCTTGTAAAAACTTACAATTTGCTTGTTTAGGGCCACTGAATACCTAATGTACACACGTGAATACAGTTGCATACCCAATGTCTACAAGTTGTCTGCAATTCGTATTCATGTGTATACTAGGAATATCATCAAGATCGCTAAGGCTAAATTATGGCATCAGCTAAAACGACGCGACAAAGTGAACGTATATTCGCAGTTATTAATCGAAAAGGCGGTGTTGCAAAAACAACAACCGCTGTACATCTTGCACATGGCTTATCACGTAAGCTATTGCAAAGTGTTGATGAATCTAGCCTAACAGAAAATGAGAAAACAAATCATCTCAAAATTGGCAACTCTTACTACTCCGTTACAGGACATGTGTTGCTAATCGATCTTGATCCACAGGGTAGCTGCGCTCAGGCGCTTGGGCTAACCCCCGACGGCGCTGATATCGGCGAATTCCTTGTGGGACGACAATCAATCCGAGACGCTCTACTCTCGACTGACCGTACAGATGATGGCTATCCACGGCCTAATCTCTGGTTACTCCCTTCTTCTGATAACCTTGCTGCGGCAAAGATTGAACTAATCAACCGCAGTTTCAGCCAAGCAATGATGAACGGTGCAATGAATGAGGGCCTTACCAACCTGCTCAACGAGCGGTTAGGCCCCATATCAGACCGTTTTCGATACATCATTATCGACTGTCCGCCAACCCTTGATGCCCTATCGCGTGCAGTTTACCAATTCGCAAACGCAGCTATCGTCCCTGTGAAACCAGACTACCTAAGCACATCCGGTGCTGGACGCCACGTAAGTGACGTTCGGCGCGCGCAAACAGCAGGCATCGACATCAAAATCCATACGATTCTACCGACATTCTATGTTCAACAGCAGCGACTTGATCGTGATATGTTGGCATTGTTAGAAGGGTGGTATGGTAAACGTACATTGGCTGATCCGGTACCGCGCAGTCAAAAAGTAGCAGAGGCACCTGCATCAAACGGACTCACCTTGTTTGAGTTTGATACCAGACGTGAATCCCCTGCAACAACGGCTTATCAGAGTTTAGTGGAGAGAGTATACGATGGCTAATAACCCATTTGACCCGCTCTCTGGATTTGAAGAACCTCCAAAATCCAAGAGCAAAAATCAGGCCACACGACATGGCTATCAAAACCCGCTTGAGAATATTTCCCAGACAGATGTTCGAAAAGCGGTCAAGAGTTCAAAAATCGCAGGCAAACACATTCGTGTTACATTGCTTTTGTTGCCTGAACTTGAAGAAGAAATTGAGAAAATAGCACGTGAAAATGGTCTCGGGAAAAATGAAACTGCCCGTTGGCTGTTAAGTCTTGGGCTACGTGAATATTATCAAAACGATGTACGACCTGATATTGAGCGTGTTACAGCATCTAAAGTGACGCTACCTGATTGGAAAGCGTAGTTTTGTATACATCCTGAAAACATAGGTAACCACAGTGTATACACCATGTATACACTTGAATACATGGCAGTGGCAACACAACAATTATTTGTTGAGATGTTGCGGTTACACGACAAACATCAAAATTAGAACAAGCGGTCTGTAGGCAATTCAATTTCTTTCTTTTATAATGCAGGGTGTGTCGATCATTTGATCTAGTTATCTTTGTTTTGGCAATGTATAACAAGTATGGTGTATATTTATAAATACACCTATTTTTTTGTTTATGGTTAGATCATATGATCCACAAAAAAGTGTAGAATTTTTCGTTGACAACATGCGAACGCAATTGGTAGTAAACAAAGATCCAGCTAATCTTTATCAATAGCAAAGCTTGTTATAATAGCTAGAGGCTCCATAATGGAGCCTGTTTTTAGAAGACTAAATTGGCATTATTTGTCAGGTTAGTTGAGAGAAGATAAAAAAATAGCCCCGTGACAGGGCTTCTTGGCAGGAAGTGTCACAAGGGCTAGGGCATTGGGCGGGAATATGTTTCCCGAACTCACTTAAATTATGGACGCAAATGGACGTTTAGTCAAGTTTTCTCAATATTGATATTGAGTCACATATTTGATTAATAAGCAATTCGGCCGAAATTCGGTCTCCAGCTTAAAACACCTTGCATCCATCCAATTTAGATTGAGTTAAAGCTCGTTTGTCCTCCCTATTCACTTCCAGAGTGTAAGATGAGCTTTTTTTGCTCTTATCCTACCCACAAGCCACCGTCACGGGGTATCGGCCGATAAGGAAGGGCCTGTTATTAGAAACAGGATCTTCTTTAACGACTGAGCCAGTGGCGGTGTTTTTATTCCTCCACTGGTCCTAGAAAACAAAAAAGCTCAGATGCTCTAACATCTGAACTTTATAAAGATTATTCAGATACGGCCAGATGAGTTTTAACAGAACTCTCAGGTACCACCCCTTAAGTGGGGAGGGGGAATCTATATTCCATGTGGCTGTACAATACATGACCAGCATAGCACAGGTCGATCCCACGGTCAATCGATCGCTTGTTCGACCAAATTCCAACGCCTCATTGGCCACAAATCAGCAGTTATTTGCCTCAAGCAAACAACCGCTGATTTGCCCTAGCAACAAATCTGTTCAACCAGATGATGTTTGCGAGCCAAGCCTTCCAGCCCATTTGGGCGGGGAGAGTCAGCGTTTGTCTGCTGCACTTCATGTATACCCTCCTGTTGAAGCCTCAGTTCAAGAAGTTACAAACCAAGTTCCACCAACCAGCCTAAAACCTGCTGAAACGCATGATATTTCACGCGAAGTTCGCGTATTGCCTTCGATCCTTCTTGGCATGCTACGCGAGCAACAAACGGCGACAGGGCGTATTTGGTTGATTTGTCGCCATTTGGATGATCAGGGGCGTGGATGGCTATCGGCCGATGCCTTGCGTGATGCGCTCTGTAAAAAGGGCGAGTCGATGCGGGTTTGTGGCTGGCGACGAATGCGACAGATCCTGGCGGCAGGAGACGGGATTTTCTGGCAACGTGATACGACAGGGCGTATTTGGCTGCGTTCGGCCGAAAAAGTAGCCGCAGCGTTACACGTGAAACACTTAAGCGGCTTGGCAATCCTGTTGCCAGTCAAAGTTTTAACTGGCCGCATCCACCTTGTGCGTGCCCACTTTTTTGCGGCGTACCACAGCGGACGCAGAAACTCGATGCCCATCAGCAGGGCGACGCTGCATTCGTTTAGCGGCGTTGCTGAGCGCACACAGCGCAAATATGATCGGGTAGCTAAAACGACGAGAAAAGATAACTTCGCAGTTGGGGTCCAATATTCGGCCGAATTGCGTCAAGGTCACGCTTACAAACGCCGATATGGCGGCTTCATCTTTACCGACAGACAGGGCACACAGGGTAAAGTGGGGCAAAAATATTTTGCATGGCGGTTGCCCAACAGCTATCAGGGTATTCATCAGACCGAAAGCCACGGACGACAGAAAAAAATAAACAGTCAGCTAAAACAACAGTTCGCAGACCTTGTGACTTATAGGGCGCAGGGGAACGATGAACTAGTTAAGCCAACACGTTTATTTTTTGATGGCAACCGAGTTCGGCCGAATACATACCATGATACTTATCTGTACGATCGACAGCAGAAGCTGTGGTTTGTCATGGAGCCTAAGCTAAAATGAGGTGGATGAAGTCGATGAGGTCGGAAATACTATGCCGCTATTATATAGGGTTTTTTAACTTTCTCTTCTTGGAGCAAGATATGCACTATGAGACAAAAAACAACATAGGTTTTATACTTTTAGTAATTGGTGGTTTCTTACTAGTTACAAGCTTACTTTTACTAAGTAATACAACGATCGCTATTATCACATTTTTACTAGGCATGGTTATTTGTGGTTTGGGTGGATACATGATGACACGTAGCTTTAGTGACATTGATCAAGATCATCCTGATTACCAGCAGTATCAAGATCGTTTTCACAAGCAGGATCAAAGTGACTAAAGCGTTGGGTTTCACAAGCATGATCAGGGTGTCACAAACGGGCAAAGGGTCCGTTTTCGCAAACATGCCCAAAATGGCACAAGTGGCTAAAGGGCTTGGTCTCACCAGCATGGTCAGCGTGTTGCACGCCAAAGGGTCCGTTTTCACAAGCATGCTCAAAGTGGCACAAGTGGCTAAAGGGCTTGGTCTCACCAGCATGGTCAGCGTGTTGCAAGTGGCCAAAGGGTCCGTTTTCACAAACATGCTCAAAGTGACACCAGTGGCTAAAAGGCTTGGTCTCACCAGCATAGTCAGCATGATCAAAGTGACTAGAGCGTTGGGTTTCACAAACAGGATCAGGGTGTCACAAATGGCTAAAGGGTCTGGTTCCACGAGCATGATCAAAGTGACACCAGTGGTTAGGGCGTCCGTTTTCAGCCGTCTCAGATCGTTGGTCATTGAATTGACAATATGTCTATCTGTCATACAATGGCTAATAGTTATGAGTGCCAACAGTCGATTTGCCATGGCGGTTCACACCCTTGCTTTACTAGCACGTAATCAGCGTGCCATTTCGTCTAGCCAAATTGCGGGCAGTGTGAATACCAACCCTGTGACCATCCGAAAAGTGCTTGGGTCCTTGAACGCTGCGGGGTTGATTGGAACCCAGATGGGGGCAGACGGTGGTGCAAAACTTTTACGAGCACCATCTGCAATCTCTTTGCTAGAGGTTTATCAAGCAACAGAGCAAAAAGCTGTGTTTGCCTTTCACCCCAAACGGCCGAATCAGCAGTGTGACTGTGGACGCAATATCACGGGTGTCTTGGAGTGTGTCTTCGACGAAGCTGAAAATGCGATGTTTGCCGTTTTGCACAACAAAACGATAGCTGACGTTTTGAGCGACATCGACGAGCGAGCCTGTTTTGTGGCGGATGAGCTAGCTGTGTCTTAAACAAGCTTGGTTAACCTTGAGTCATAAAATACCCTTTCAATCGGCCGAACAGAAAAAAACCCTGTTATCATGATGATGGCTGATATTGAGCGTAAACGGCCTGTTTTGAAAACATGGCTTGGGATAGGTCTGATTCGGCCGAAACGCCCCTCGATGAGATTGAAGCCAAATTAAGCCATACTAAACATGTTAGGCCACGCCTCCACTAAAATCATCACAACCCCAAAATAACAGCCCTTCTACCTTCATATCATTGTTGTTAATAAAAAAAACGCACGACCTACTCAGGCCGTGCATTTTGCGTTTGGGAGGTATCAATGCACTACGATAGTACGCAAGTCCTCTTGCTATTTTGCTTACAGCAAGGGTGTGATATTGAGTACTGTTGTACTGTAAAGCACGTCATAGTTGTTTTTTGGGCGCTCTTGAGCTTTTTCGGCCGAATCAGACTCAGCCAAAAGTCCTATAAAAACATCAGCACAGCGGGCGATGTGCCCCTTACTCAAATTCTTTATCATGTGTACAACAACTAACCAAACGGAGTAAACATGATAAAGACAACCCGAACAACCACTTTTTTAATTACAATTCTTTGCTTTGTTGCCTTGATACTGGCAAGCAGTACCTCATTGGTATCGGCCGACCGCCTTGGGCGACGTGCTCCGTGGAATAACAATAACCAACAGAGCGGCCAGACTGGCAAAACAGAGGCAACTCCTGGCGCACAACCTTGGATGGTAGCCCTTGTTGATCGCAGTACGTCTAACGCACATGACGGTCAATTTTGCGGTGCCTCGCTTATTCATCGCCAGTGGGTATTGACCGCCGCACACTGTTTAGAAGGCACATCTGCCAATCAGATAGATGTTGTGATTGGTCGCCACCAACTAAGCAGCAACACGGGCGAACGTATTCAGGTTTCCCAAGTGATTGTGCATCCACAATATTATGATGATCACGACATTGCACTGCTGCGCCTCTCAAAGCCTGCAAGCAAGGGTGCGCTGATTATGACGATTACTGATGTCACCGACCATTTAGACGTTGCCAACGTTCAGGCACGTGTAACAGGCTGGGGTGTGCTTTCTGAAGATGGGGAAGACTCACCAGACAAGCTGCACGGTGTCAACGTTCCGATTGTTGACGACAACGTTTGTAAATCAGCTTATAACCCTGGCGACATTGGCCGCTACGAGCTTTGTGCAGGGACTTTGAACGGTGGTGCGGATTCTTGCTACGGCGACAGTGGCGGCCCTCTGGTTGTGCCAAACGCTAACAAGACAGGCTGGTTACAAGCTGGCGTTGTTAGCTGGGGCGACGGTTGCGGTTTGAGCTACGGTGTTTACACCCGAGTCAGCGAGTATCAAGAATGGATTAATCATCACCTGTACGGTTCAGCACAACCTGCTCCACTGCCTGAAGATGGTGGACGGCCAGCCGAAGATAACGGGGGTGGCGAGGATGAAGAAGGCAGTTGGGACGAGGGTGATTGGGATGAGGGCGATTGGGATTCGGATTCGGATTCGGCCGAAAACAACACGCAATTCCCTAGCTCACTACCTTTGGGATTTGAACTCATCGCCAGCCAAAATAATGGCGATGAAGCATATGCATCTTACGAAAACGACGCTTACGAATGGGTAGACATCACAAGCTATAATGATGGATACACCAATCTAAACGAGTATCTTGAAGAAATAGATGCACCAACAAGCGGCAAGGACATCATCTATGTCAATGGTGTCAAGTTATTTATCGAACAAATTGAGGGTGGCTTAGGCGCTACAATGGTTATTGATGGCGACCTGATTTTCATCGACACATCTATGGGACTTTCTCAGCTACGCACCATTGTTTACTCATTTTTGACCGCATAACCCCTTTCAAACCCAATAATTGGCCCCAAATGAACGCTCTGCTTATGGCAGAGCGTTTTTTGTTCCACAAACCTTGTAAACCGCGTGACACCGAAAACGAATCGTAAACGATAACATCCTTTTAAGATTGTAAAGGAAACATAATTGGCGTGTACAAAACGTGAAACGTTGCGTACGCAATGAAAGACGTAACCTTGTCTGGTAACAATGTTATTGAACTGTTAAAGACATATAGACGTTGTGGTTGGTGTAATGGGATATATAACACCCAGTGTCTATCGGTAGTCAGTTTAACAAGCAAGCTAGGTTGTTATTTATGTTTACACTGCTGATGAAGTTCTGAGGCATCGTAGGCGATGACAACGAGTTTACAGGAGCGTTTACAGCTTGCTAAGAACCTGAACAACAGTAATTGTGTACTTTCACAAGAGGTCGAAAGTACTAAAACAATTGATCAGGTATTTACTGTTCGCAAATGAGATGTTTATAAAGTGTACTTTTTGCCTTTTACCACAGCTAATGTTGTCTATTTAAGGTGCTTTACACATTTATTCATTGCAGAACGGTTCGACATACACAATGCAGAAGTGATGATTGTTGCCCTGTCACAATTTTAGCAACCCAACGTTCTTGTTTCTCATAACAAGTCAAACTGGAAATTGCTCACTTCAAACGCAGTTGGAGCGTATCGGTGCAGAACACTCCAATGCTCTCAAAGACAATTTAGGCGTAGATTCAGACTCATGCAAAGTGATAGCTGCATTTGGTCTTAACCAACGGGTTGTGACTGAATGGCTAGCTTTGTAGCGTCCGTAGACTGTAAATAGAAGCGCCCGAGCAAGCAAAATCGGATATTCCACAAAAATAAGGATATCAGACGACAATTGATCGGGTCCTTGGTCTACGGCGAACAAATCCTAGTGAACATTATCAAACTGAAATCAAAAAATGAACAAGATAAAGACTGTTTCAACAACGATTTCAGTTTAGCACGCGTTGGGATAGTGCCGAGCGCACTAGACTTATGCGTTGGGATTGAGTTTCTTCGTCACAGGAGATAGATCTCATGGTTGGGCGTAATGGAATCAAAGGCGCAGCTTCAACAAAGCTGTTACTACTTTTTATTTGTGTCGGTATTTTGATGTTGGCTGCTTGTAAGCCTGCATCCTCGTCGCTTCCGACAACCCCTCTGCAAATCAATCGGCCGATTGTAGATGAAAATTTCACTGGCGGTGACGTCCTGATCAGCGGGACATTTCTGCCAGACCAGCAGGTTAATGTCCTGCTTGACGGCCAAACCGTTGCGCAAGTGCGTTCTGACAAGGATGGTGTTTGGCAACAGTTCGTTACGATCATCGCGTCTGGGGAACATACGCTGATGTTGAGCGCACTTGATGAAGGTGGCAATGTCATTTTGTCATCAGCTTACCCGCTCGTGGTTGGCGAGACGCCAGATATGGTTGTGGTAGAGGGTTCTGTCATTGAACCAACGGCCGAAACGGAGCGAACGGCAAATCAGCCGCGTTTTACAACGTTAGATAGCGTGGCGGGCCGATCCGTAACGGATGAATCGGCCAACTTACCAAGCGTTGATCTGCAACAGCAGGTTAACGCCTCAAACGATGTTGTACTTGATATTCCGTTGTTGCAATTAGCTTTGGCGGATAATTCAACCGTGAGCGTGCGTTTAACAGGCGAAGGGCGTCCAGATGCCGCGCTTGATATTTATCGTAACGGGATCAAGGTTGGCAGCACGCGCGTTTCTCCCGATGGCATCTGGTTTATCACGGCCAGCCTTGACACAACCCAGCCCGATCAGCGTTTTGTGGCGGTCTATCAAGATTCGGAGGGCAACAGTATCGCGTCAGATCCCGTGATGCTGCGCGTTGCACTTCAACCCGCCCCCGCTGTTGTTGTCGATTCGGTAGAGTTTGATTCAAGCTCGACGCTTGTAAACAGCGAAGGTGAATTTGTTGGAAAGGTTCACATTTCAGGAACAGGACAGCCCGCAGGCGCACGTTTAACCGTCATGATCAACGAGCAGCCAGTTGGCAGCGCCAAAATTGACAACGATTTTCAATGGGCGCTTGATACGGTGATTACTGCACCTTTGAACGAAGCGGTTGATCTACGAATTGTGCTGCGCGATAACTCTGATGTGGAACTAGTTGATATTGTTGAGCAACGGTTGGAACTGCCACAACTTGCTGGCAATCTCTCTGTTTTGCTTGGCCCACGGTTAAGCACTTCGAGCGCTGCGTCAAGTTTGCCCGTTATCTCGCTCATTCTTGATGCGTCTTGGAGCATGACGCAACCAATGGGGGACACTTCCCGCATTCAGGTTGCACAACGCGCACTTGATAACGTGATGCAGTTTGTAATGCCAGAGAACTATCCGCTGTCGTTGCGTGCTTTTGGCAACGTCGAGGGCGATTATTCTTGCCGCACAGATCTAATCGTTCCGCTTCAGCCAATGAATCGGCGCGTTGTGCGCGAAGTAATCCAAGGCATTTCCCCCCAGTTCAATGCAAACTCACCGATTGCCGCCTCTTTGTCCGCAGCGGGTGATGACTTGCAGAGCGGCACAGGGGGCAAACACATTGTGTTGTTGACAGACGGGATGGAAACATGCCGAGGGAACCCTGCGGCCGTTGTTGAGCAACTGCGTAGCGTCAACGACATGCGGGTTGATGTGATTGGTTTTGCTATTGATGAGGTAGAGGTTGAAGCTGAACTGCTAGAACTGGCGCGACTCGGTGGCGGCATGTATCTCAACGCAGATGACGGCGAATCGTTGACCGATGCGCTAGAGGCCGTGCTGTCGCTCCGCTATTTTGTTTTGCAAGAGGGGCAGGTGGTTGAAACAGGGCTTGTTGGTGGCAACCCAATTGTGCTGCCATACGGACGCTACACTGTTGTCGTCGAAACAACCCCCGCTTTAGAATATGATGTGGTTGTAGATGATACATCTATTTCGCTTGTTGTTGAGTAAGCAATCACGACAGCGTCCTTAAATGAGACAGCATTTCTAGGTTTGAGAGTATGCGGGTTGTACAAGCAGCCTGCACAAACTCTCACAACTACTTTCCCATTCACATTGTCAAAACTTTATACGTGCGTAAATCTAATGCACATGCGTATAGCCTGACCAGAAAAACGGGTGTAAGTTTTCGCGTAGCTGATCAATCTGCGCTCTCTGTAAAGCAACGGCAACAGTCGTTTCAGACGGCATATACGCATAAAATCGATGCATTAGCTGTGAGGAGGCGGCATCCTCAATTTGCCAGCCGCTGATAATCAGCTCCCCCGCACCAGCCGACAAAAATCCACGGGCAAAGCCAATGATCCCGCCGCCACGTGGAACCCCGCGCCCTGTTTCGCAGGCGCTTAAAACAATCAACGGCCGATTTTTGAAACGTAAATCGTACAGATCGATCACAGGCAAATGTCCATCAGCCAGCTTGATCCATGAAAAGAACGGATTGTCGGGACGAAAACGAGCGTGTGTTGCAAAATGTAGCAAGCTGCTTTCTGTACTCAACTCGCGAACGGCGTTAATTGTGGCCTGTGTTTCGGATAGATGGGTGACAGGGCCAGCAAGCGATAGCTGTTGCGTGATGCCTGCTGATTCT
>JBMZDF010000172.1:0-11108 GCA_049614105.1 Promineifilaceae bacterium (SeqCode) | reverse complement strand
TTAACAGACCACACGGAAGAAACCGAAGGCCGCGACTTTGCGATCCGTCAGGTGAAGTTGTTTGCAGCGACAGGGGAGCCAACCCGACCCGATGCTGCCGCAATTTATGGGGATTCTTTATCGGCCGATGCCTTCGACGCGCTTGGCCCGTCTGGTTTGCCTTTTGCAGTAAAACAGTTGCGAGGCGAAGGTACAAGCGACCTCGTTTTTTCATCCTATGGCTTGTCTGGTCAGAACAGCGGGGGCTTGACAGAGCAAGAAAAAATCCCCTTCGACATCTATGACGCGCTTGCGCTCGACAATGCGCAGCGGGAGATTCGATATTGGTTTGTCGCAATCGGAACCAATGACGCAACAAACGGCGTGGATGCTATCGACAAACCAAATACCAACATCAACTTATACAACGCCCGTTTGGAACAGTTTGTGAGCGACGCCATCGCACGCGGGGTTGTGCCGATTGTGGCTCGTATTCCCGACACCGATGAGGCGATTGGTGGCTGGGGCGATTTGGGTGCAAAGCGGCACGTTTTGAACGTGATTGACGCTGTTGCCGCCCAGTATCGTCTAATCCCCGGACCCGACCTTTATGCCGATTTTCGGCTGAACATTGAAACGGAAGAAAGCACTTATTTTGGCGATGATGGCACACATCATGTTGATTTGGGTGGGCAGCGTTTGATTAAGGGCTGGGCCGAGGCGTTTGTACGGGCGTTTTCAGTCGAGGAAATGCGTCCTTTGCCACGAAACGGGCGTGACAACGCGGCGAGTTCGGTGCAAACGGCGACCCCTGAAACGGCAGCACCAACCGAAGCCGTGGCGACAGATAACTTACAAGGAGCGTCTGAGTTCAGTATGGATGTGTTGGAAAGTGTGATGGAGGTGGGGAGTGGGGAAACTTCGGCCGAAAATAGCCGCCCACTCTGGCAAGCAGCCGCGCTATTTGGCGTCTTACTGCTTCTAAGCTTTGGATTCGTTTTGCTGGTTTTCAAAAAGCTGGCGTATATCTAAGTGCGTACCACTACTGAAACAGTTTTTGGTGCAGTTGTGACAGTGCATTTTGGCGCAAGATAAGCACGCTGCCGTTTATCTCTGAGGATCGGCTCTCGACATAATCATAATCGAGCACTTCCATCGTAATTTTATAGCTCGTCACCTCTGTCGATGCTTGCGCCAGCCCGATCACCTCTTCCAACGTTAAATCGGTATAGAATCCGCCATAAATTTCATCGATTAACGTTGGGAGTCCTGTGACCAACTCACGGATGCCCCGTTTGACAAGCTGCTGCCGATAGGCCAAAGCGACCTGTTGCTGACGGGCCGCTCGGTCAAAATCACTGTTCCCATGTCGCGAACGCATATATTTGAGCGCCATCTCGCCATCAAAAGATTGGCTGCCTGCCTCAATATAAAGCGGGTCATATCCATAATTCCCATCTGGATATTGGGGATCGTTAATCGTTTTAGGCACGACTACCTCAACCCCTCCCACGCTATCCACCAACGTTTGCACCGTGTCAAAATCTAGCAGCACATAATGATCGATCTGGATTCCCAAATTGCTTTCCACCGTCTGCATTGCTAGCTCTGCCCCACGTTCCTCGCCCCCTTCTTGTGCGCCTAACAAGAATGCCGCATTGATCCGATGCGGCCGATAGCCTGAAATTTCCACAAGCAAATCGCGCGGAATGGAGATCATCGCGGCGCTATCGGTGCGTGGATCAATTGACAGCAGCATCATGGTGTCGGTGCGCGTCAAAATGCTTTCACCCTGACGGCGATCAAGCCCCATGACAAGCAGCGTCACACGTCCGCGTGTCGGGCTGAATGTTGGGAGCGGCTGCTCATCAGGCAGCACAATACCCTCAACCGCCTGTGGTGCAACCGCTTGTGCAATGGGTGTGCTCGGCGCAGGGTTGATTGGTTTGTTGCTAATGGTGCGTAAAAGAAACACCATTGGAATGATTAATACTAAAACAGCAGCCAAAAGCCACTGTATCCATCTCAATATCTTATTGGTTGTCACTAATGAATCCTCATCCCGCTCTACTCACACTACTTGCGGAGCAGTCTTCCCACGTCAAACGAAGATCAACCTATAGATTATGGCTGAAATGACGAGGTCTGGCGAGGAGTTAAAGCGTTTTTTCTAGATGCGTAGGCAAATCGTTGAGTTTGCAGTTCGATGAAAACAAGATGAACCCTAGCGAAACTATTTTAATTGAACGTGAGAAGCGTGATTTTCCAATCAGTTTATTATGTAACGGTGGCGGAACCCTAGGCAGACAATTGTCCTAACTGTATCGTATGACAAGTTGTTCGATCGAACTGTCGTTATACTTTCTAGCATAGGGATGATTAATTGTCCCAAACAAACGAGATATGTTGCTTTGCAAAGCATGGACAGTTTGTTTAAGAGGTGTTTTGATAACAGGACGCCTTGATTTCGGCCGAAAAGCTCCATCCACAAATCGGCCAGTTGTATCGTTAGCAATGGGAGTCTTTATGGCAAGTCAACTTGCACACCACCAGCGTCTATGGTGGATTTTTATCGTTATTTTAGGCGCATTATTTATCAGCACCGTCGGCTATACGGCGGCGGCGACAGAGAATTCGGCCGAAACAACCCCCGCCAACCCAACCGCGCCACCCATCCCCTCGCTCAGCGCATCGCTAGCCCCACACACCAAACCGACCACCATTATTCCCGATCAATATATTGTCATCTTTCAGGAAACGGGCCGCCGCGCTGCACAGGTACGCCGCAGCACAAGCCGCCTTGTGGAACAATCAGGGGGTCAGGTCAACCGTGAGTACGAGCGTATTTTCAACGGGCTGGCGATCACGTTGGCGTCAGACAAAGCGCTGGCGGAGCTGGAGGCGAATCCAGATGTTGCCTCAGTTCGGCCGAATAAGCTGTTCTATGTCACTGAATCACCACAGGAAAACCCAACTTGGGGCCTCGATCGTATTGACCAAGTATCGCTACCGCTCGACGCGCAATATGGCTACTTGGGCGACGGCAGCGGCGTCCATGTGTTTATTATCGACACAGGTATTTTCTCAACACATGAGGAATTCACAGGACGCATCGGCGTTGGCTACGACTTTGTCAATGAGGATGATGACCCCCATGATGACCATTGGCACGGCACGCACGTCGCAGGAACGGTCGGCGGCACGCAATATGGCGTTGCCAAGGACGTGACGCTACACGCGGCTAAAGTGTGCAGCGGTGCGGGAAGCTGTCCGCATGACGTCATTTTGAGCGCCTATGAATGGGTTATCGGCCGACCAGAGCGCCCAGCCGTGATCAACATGAGCCTTGGCGGCGACTTTGACCAAGCGACCAACGATGCAATTGCAGCCGCCGTTGACGCAGGCATTGTTGTGGTGGTTGCGGCCGGCAACGGTGCGGCCGATGCTTGCGAAGACACGCCGGGCAGCGCGGAAGAAGCGATTGTTGTAGGGGCGTCTAATGCAAATGACGCGCTAGCAGGATTCACCAACTACGGCAGTTGTGTCGATCTGTTTGCTCCCGGCGTCGGAATTTTGTCTGCACGCAATACGGGTGTCTCAGACAGTCAAACGGCAAACGGCACTTCGATGGCTAGCCCACACGTAGCGGGTGCAGTCGCCATCTATTTAGAAGCGGGCTATTCAGCCAGCGAAGCAACAAACGCAGTTATCAACACCGCCTCTGCGGGACAGCTAACAGGTCTAATCGGTGACTCGCCCGACAAATTGCTTTATCAAGCGGTGACCCCCTTCGATCTCGTTATCGATTCAGCCAACAAGGCAAGCTGTGCGCCCAGCGGCACGCTCGATTTGGCCTATGCGCTAAACGTCTATGAACGACTGCCGTTTACGGGCGATGTCATCTTGTCCACCGCCGCCGCGCCTGGCAGCACCGCATTTAGCACCAATCCTGTAAACACCCTACCCGCCACCACAACGCTTACGGTGACAAACGTGGCAACGGGCGATCATCAGTTTGCGATTGTTGGCACAAGCGTATTAACGCCAGCGTTGTCCGTCACGCGCACCCTGCGTCATCACGTGGCGCAAACGGTGACGGGAACACCTTTCCAAGTTTTACCCACCAACACAACAACAAATTTGTCACGATACCCAACGTTAAGCTGGACAGACGTGACTGACGTTTTTACCTATTCGATCACTATCGCCTCTGATCCCGCAATGTCAAATGTTGTTCAGAGCGCCACGTTAACCGACACAACCTACACGGCGACCGCATTAGCCCCCAACACAGATTATTATTGGCGCGTGACGGCAGGCAACGGTTGCGGGGAATCCATCAGCATTGTGCAAACGTTCACCACGCGCCCCGCTCAGCTATTTGTCGATGCCGACGCAAACGGTGCGGCGACAGGCTTATCATGGGCTGACGCCTATCCTGAGTTAACAGAGGCGTTGGCTGAATCGGCCGATCAAGACACCATTTGGGTTGCAGAAGGCGTCTATCAGCCAGCCACCGCAGGCGGCGATCGCAACGCTGCCTTTGCGATCAAGGATGGCATTGCCATCTATGGCGGGTTCACAGGCAACGAAAACGCGCTGGATGAACGCAACGCGGACGCCGCAACCAACGGCACAATTTTGAGCGGCGATCTAAACGGCGACGACAGCGGCGATGCCAACCTAAACGACAATAGCTATAGCGTGGTGGTGTTTGATATTTTCGCAGGTGATGACACCATTCTTGATGGATTCACGATTAGCGGGGGCAATGCAAACGCCGATGGCAATTTGGGCGCAACCGACACAGGTGGTGGCGGTATCTATTTAGCCTACGGGGAGCCAAAGCTGCAAAACTTGCTCATTAGCGGCAACCGCGCCGCGACAACGGGGGCAGGGTTGTCAACTTATGGCGACCCGATACTCGACAACGTTATCTTTAGCAGCAACATTGTGACAGACAGCGGCACGGACATCGAGCTATACGGCGGCGGATTCTTTAGCTATTACGGTCACCCCACCCTGCGCGACGTGACGTTTCAGAGCAACCGTGTATTTGTAAACGGTGACGATTCGATCGCATCGGGCGGCGGATTTGTGCAGGTGCTTGGCAGCACAACGCTGGTCAACGTGCTGTTTGAAGACAATCATGTGTCCTCAACCAACGTTGCGTTTGGGGATGCGACCACGTTAGGCGGCGCGTTTCGCAATTTGGCGGGTGCTGCGTCGTTGGTGAACGTTACTTTTGTGGGCAATTCGGCCGAATCCACCAACCTCTCCTTAACCAATTCAATCGCCCGTGGCGGCGCAATGTTCAGCTCCTACACCAACACCCTGCTAACCAACGTCATTTTCAGCGGCAACTATGTCACCGCCACAGGAGGGCTGTCAACCGAGAGTCAGGGCGCGGCGATTTACAATTTCGGGTTTATGACAATGTCAAACGGGACGCTCTACGACAATCACAGCACGGGAGAAGGCGGCGGGGTCTACAATGGCGCAACGGAAGGCGCGACAACGCCAACCTTAGACGTCACCAACAGCGTATTTTGGCAAAACAGCGATACAGGCGGCAGCGATAGTTCTGGACAAGTTCACGACACGTCAATTTCTTCAACCATCAGCTACAGCATTTTGCAGGGCGGATGGAGCGGCACGGCAATCGTCGATAGTGATCCGCTGTTTATTGATCCAGACGGGATCGATGATGCTGCGGGAACGGCCGATGATGATTTTCGCGGTCAGTACAACTCGCCAATGCTTGACGCAGGGTCAAATGCGGCCTTGCCGACAGACAGCCTTGATGTTGATCATGATTTAGACACGGGCGAACAACTGCCGCTTGATCGAGCGTTGGCAACGCGCCTCGTCAATACAACTGTCGATGCGGGTGCGATTGAAACACAGTTTGCGTCTGTCTCAGTGACGCCAGGCAACACCGCCGTGATGAGCATGACGCTGGTGGACGGGCTGCTGTTTTCGGCCGAAATTCCCGCCAACTCAGTCACAGAAACGGTTGAACTTGTCTACATCGGACAAGACACCGTTGCCAGCACCCCACCCAGCTACAGCTTTGCAGAGCAAGCGTTCACAATTGAAGCAGTGATCGGCGGCGTGATTCAGCCCGATTTTGTGTTCCAACAGCCGATCACCATCACGCTCACCTACAACGAAGCTGACTTGAACATGATGAGCGAGTCGACGCTGTTGTTGCACTATTACGACACCGACACAAACAGTTGGGTCGATGCGGCCACAAGCTGTGCGCCTATTTCAACCTACACGCGCACCCCCGCAGCCGACCAGTTATCGGTCGCCATTTGCCATCTAACCGAGTTCGGTTTATTCGGCACGGTAGCCCCAACGGCGGTGACAACACAGCAAATCACGGCCGAATCAACATCCCCAACGCGCTACCTCGCACTGTTCGCGGTTCTAACGTTGTGTAGCATGCTGCTTTGGTACAGAGTAGATAATCGGGGCGCTAGGATCGCAAACTGATTTTCTTCATTCTTCATTCACCATTTGCCCTATCCTCCCCCGCCTCTAGGGGGAAATAGGGCATTTCGGCCGAAATTGTTGTAAAGTTTCTCCTGAAGTAACTGTACAACTAGTTCGCAAGGTTTGTGGTAGCTGCTTTAGTGAGAAAGCAACCGCCCAAAGAGATCACAACAAACCCCGCAACCACAAAAACATATTGGACAATGGAGAAAAGTTTGTGAGATACGATGATCGCCAAGATCATGTACGCGCCCAAGAATTTTCTAAACATGAAGGGGACGTTTTGGCCGCTCGTAAACGTGCGCGTGAGTGGCGCTTAACTGACTGTGATGAGGCAACGCTGAACCGTATGCGGCACGCGCTGTTGGATGAGATGGACAGTGTGGAAAAGCGCCTACGAGCGGCAGATGTTTATTTTCTGCAATGTATCGAGGCTAGCAATCCGCTTGCAGTTGATAAAGGGGCGCAGAGATTAAACCGAATTTCGGCCGAATGGACCGCACACAATTCGCACCTTCAGGATATTGACCACGCCATCCTAGAACGCCACCTGCGTATGCGTCTGATTGACGTATTCCGCACCGAAAAACGACTCAATCGTTGGGACAGCTTTGTGCTAGCGGCAATTATCGTCGTTCTGCTGATCACCTTCGCCGAATTTATCTGGTTGGCGATTGAGCCGGCACATTTTAGCCCCGAACTTGTGGCAATTGATACTATCATTTGTTTTGTTTTATTAGGCGACTTCTGTCTGCGCTTATGGCTGAGCGAGGATTCTAGCTGGTATCTGCGTAACTATTGGATGGACTTTGTGGCCTCGATTCCATTCGTCGGTATTTTACGCTGGGGGCGACTGGTGCGGATGGCTCGCTTTGCCCGCCTGCTGCGCCTGTTTCGGTTGGGACGCGCCATGCGTTCGCTGCAATCGCTCCAGCGTGGTTTTGACAAGCTAGAGCAAACATTTCAAGTGCATCTGCTGCGCCGCTCCTTCATTTTTGGCATTGCGATGCTCTTTATTGGCGCGATTGCCATTTATTATATTGAACACCAGCCAGCACCCGATCCGATCAAAGCGTTCAGCGATAGTTTCTGGTGGAGTTTCACAACGGTGATTACGGGCGGGTTTGCCGATTTGTACAATCCTGAGTCTGATTTCGGCCGAATTGTCACAGGCTTGCTCGTGCTGGTTGGCCTTGTCATTGTCAGCGTGTTTACCGCATCATTGACCTCGGTGCTTGTCGATGACAGTTCAAAAGCGGTCGAGCGCAAGCTGTTCCAAATGCAGGAGCAAATGGAGCTGGTGACACAGCGTCTTGACCTTCTCGGCAATGAGACAAATCAAGGGCTGCTGGCAATGGAAACGATCGCACAGCAGCTATCAAACCAGACAACCGTTGACGGCATCAGCGAAATTTTGACCCAAACAATGATCAATTCGTTCGAGGCAATTCAATCCTCTTTCCACATCTATCGTCCTGAGCAAAAATATTTGCAGCGGATTGTTTCGACAGGGGTGCGCCATTTGCAGCCCACGGAACGGGTTGCGTTGGGGGTGGGCTTTATTGGCTCTGTTGCGGCCGAACTACTCGATCAGGATCTCAAAACGATTGATATAGAACCAATTGACATGCCCTGCATTCCTGTCAAAGGAACCTCGGTCGCTTGCCCCTTGGTCGCACAAGGACGCTTTCTCGGCATCCTGCACCTGATTTTACCCAGCCACCTTGGTCGTTTTTATCTCTACAATCGCGCCCCGATGACGCTAGCCCACCACGCGGCAATCGCCATCCATGCGGCACAACGCGACATCAACTGATTACAAAAGGGGTGTGTTTCAAATAGATTGGTGACGATAACGTAGACTGAGCTTGTCGAAGTCGTAGCGGCGTGTCACTCAGGCTTCGACTGGCTCAGCCACCGCTCTTTACTCAAATGAAACATACCCTTACAAAAATTGCTTTATCGCGTGTGCAGTTCAGGCGGCAAATGCGTCACTTTGTTTGTATACGAAATGGCGCGAAAGTCGCCGTCAAAATAGACGCGGGTAATGGCGCAGTTGTTGATGTTAAAAATGGTAGATGGATAGCCATTTTCTGGGATGGTCACGTTGCCAGACAGGCTCAACAAGGCGTACATAAACGCTTGGTAGAAACCCGCATGGCTGACAATGGCGATGTGATCATCGGCCGAATGGGTTGCCTTAACCCAAGCCAAAAACTCAGCCGCACGCTGCATCGCCAAGCGGTTATTTTCCTCACGATGCGCCCACCACCCTTCATTGCCCAGCGTATCGGGCAGCACTAAATGTGGGAAGGTTGCTTCAAAATAGTCACGGCCTTCCCCTGCAAGCGGCTCGCGACGCCATTTTTCGCCCTCACGATGGGCCTTATAAATCCCGTGGATTTCGTGGATTAGGGGCTGGGCAACGAGCGGAAGCTGTAGTGCTTGTGCGATGGGCGTCGCGGTCTGAACCGCACGTGTCATGAAGCTACAGTAAAGGTGGGTGAGGCCAAACCCTTGGGTGTTGTGAAAATCGGCCGAAGGGTCACTCCCCTCATACGGCATCACTAAATAATCAGCCACCCGCTGTGCTTGCCGCTCTCCCTTCTCTGTCAAACGCGGATCAGAAACCCGCCCGTCAATGCCGTTTGTACTTGTCCATAAGACATTGTTGCTAGACTCACCGTGTCGAATAAAGTAAAGTTGCATAGGTGCAAGTGTAACGCACCCAACACGGTTTGAACGCACGTCGTTTATAATCTGTTGAATTATTGGAGGCTAAATCGAATGCAACTAACCGATGGATCACAGTGGCGAGAACTCACAAACGCACTTGGGGGCTTTAAAATGAAACAGCTTGAACGTATGTTGCGTTTTGAGCTGAATCAGGATTTAGAGGAAATTGCGTTGGGTGATAACAAACGCGAAATTATTTTCAAAGTTGTTGAAGAATATAATTATCGCGATCAGGTTGAACTGCTTGTGTTAGCCGCACGGCGCTTCCATCCGCAAAGCCGCCCCTTACAAATCGTGGCGCAAGAGCTTGGCGTCGGCACAAATGTTGAGGTTAATGCACATCGGCCGAACGGCTCGTTTACCTCCCAGCCTGTCAAATCATCTGGTTTAGAAGACGAGATTCGCGCCGTCAATCCGATGGTCGATGTCAAAAGCTGGATTCCCAAACTGCTCAAAATCGAAAATCAAATTTGTCGGATTGAAGATGCAGCTATTCCGTTTCAGGGCGTTGGGACAGGGTTTTTAGTGGGAAAAAATACGGTTCTGACCAATTTTCACGTTATTAAGCGATTCGTAAATGATGCGGACAAGCTCAAACACAAGGGAACGGTGCGCGTTCGTTTTGATTATGCTTTAGCGGCCGATGGGCTGTCGATGCCAGCAGGCGTTGACTATGAGGTTGAAGCTATTTTAGATGTGAGCCACCCGCACCCGCTCGAAGGCAATCCTGCCTCCAGCATTCTGCCCGAACCAGATCAGCTAGATTACGCCCTGCTTTTGATCAAAGGGGAGCCAGGGAACGAACCTATCGGCGGATTCAACTTGGCAACAAGCGCAGACAAAGCAGCACGCGGCTGGATCACACTCACCGAGTCGGTGCCATCATTCGAGAAAGGTGGCCCGTTATTTATTTACCAGCATCCCAAAGGCGCAAGAATGAAGCTAGCCTTAGAAACAAATTCGATTATTGGAACCAACGCCAACGACACCCGTGTTTACTATCGTACAAACACAGAGCCAGGGTCCTCTGGGTCGCCCTGTTTTGACTTCGATTGGAACCTCATCGCGCTACATCACGGCTACGCTTGGTTTGACGAGCACGCCAATCGCGGCATTCCCATCAATAAAATCTACCAGCAGTTAATTGACCGTGGCATGGGCAACTATATTGCCGCCGAGCAACCTGCTTAGAATCAGCCACCATACCATTTCTCACTGTGCTGATATTGAGCGAACAAAACAGTCCGCTCAACATCAGCATACGTCTTCCCCCTTCTCATGCGCCGTAAGCAGTGAGTAAGAAGCCAAAGCATAATCCCACGCTCAACAATCAGCCCGTTACAATGCGTTTATGAATAGTAGCTGGTGGGCGTATATGCGCTCGGAAAACACAAAAGCATCCGTCAATCGAGATCTTCTATGGCGCGTTTGGGCATTCGCCACGCCATACCGCTGGCATATTGTAGGCTTGCTTGCAACAATTGCCGTCATTTCTACCCTTTCGCTGCTGCCACCGCTGTTGTTTCGCGATTTAATCGATAACGCTTTGCCGAATGGCAACAGCACACGGCTAAACTGGCTGGCACTGGGCATGGTTGCTGTGCCGATCATAAACGGGCTTGTGGGCGTGTTGCAGCGCCACTGGAGTTCGCAAGTTGGCGAGGGCGTGATTTATGATTTACGCCGCACGCTTTATCAACATATGCAGCGCATGTCGCTACGCTTCTTCACAGAGACGCGCACGGGCGAACTGATGTCGCGGCTCAATAACGATGTGGTTGGGGCGCAGAGCGCCGTAACTGGCACGCTGATGAATTTGGCAAGCAACATCGTATCGGTCACGGCAACGCTGGTTATTATGCTGGGGATGGAGTGGCGTCTGACGCTGCTGG
>JBMZDF010000171.1:0-11132 GCA_049614105.1 Promineifilaceae bacterium (SeqCode) | reverse complement strand
TCAATATTATGCGGCGCTTTTGAATAGTGAGGATGCGCAAGTGCGGCTTGCTGCACAGAAAGTTTTGGCGGGGGATGCTATTTCGGCCGAAACCGCCACCCCCCTTCCGCTCTCACCCACCCACTGCTCCACAATCAGCAGCATTCAATACGACGCCAACGCCGTTGCCCTTGGCCCCATCGTGCCAATTTCGATGGTCAAGACGGACGGAAGCAAAACAGAGGCTTTCGTTGTCAACCTGATTCCAAACGCTGGCTTTAGTTGGGGAACGCAGGCTGATTCGGCCGTTGGCTTTGAAAAAACAATTTACACGCAGGATGATTTGCCGACCACGCACAGCTTGGTTGAAACCTCAACCCCCTATGCGACAGACACATCCGTGGCAACACTCATCAACACAGAACAAGCCAACTGGGCTAGTTATCAATCGTTTGCCGTTGAGGTTGATAGCCAATCTGTCTACTTTGTTGGGGGTTGGGTATCAGACCAGAGCAATTGGCAAACGTCTGCTATCGGTCTTGGATGGTATGGGCGCGACGCAGAAACATCAGACCCTTATCAATTTTTACCCCAAGCGGTGACGCACGATTGGCAGTTTGTGGCTGATATTGTGACCATCCCCTCCGTCGATAGCGTTGACTTTGTGATGACCAAACAAAACGCAGAAGCGGCCAGCGTCTCATCCTTTGATGACCTGTTCTTGATTCGTCTAGATGCTGAAACCTGTACGCTGGCCGACACCATTCAATTAATCGCTCAATGAGAAAATTTCGCCTTGCTCACGTCATTTCCCACCCCATTCAATATCGTGTTCCACTTTATCGCGCCCTGAGCCGCGATCCACGGGTCGACCTGACCGTTTTCTACTGTTCGCGGCGCGGCATGGATGCTTATCTGGATCGCGGATTTGGGCAAGAAGTGAAGTGGGACGTTCCTTTGACCGATGGATACACACACAAATTTTTGCCGAACGTGATGGGAGCAACGCCCGATACGGGACTGCTGAACGATGTGAATCCATCAATTGTGCAAGAGCTGCGGCGCGGGAAATTTGATGCGGTTTGGGTGAGCGGTCACAATTCTCTAACCAATTTGATGGCGATTGCAACGGCAAAGCTGACGCGCACGCGCGTGTTTATGCGCTGTGAAACGCATCTTGGGCTAGAGCGTCGCGGGTTCAAAAAGCGTGTGCGGCACGTTGTGATGTCAAACTTTTATCGGCTGATCGATGCGGGCTTGCCGATTGGGACGTTGAATGCGGCGTTTTATCGGGCGCATGGCGTTTCGGCCGAAAAACTATCCCTCGTTCCCTACGCCGTCGACAATCAATTTTTTATGGAGCGCGTCCAGCAAATAGATCCAGCGCAGGCCAAACTATCGCTGGGCTTTAGCGCCTCCAAGCCATTAATTCTATTTGCCTCGAAGCTCATTGGACGCAAGCGCCCGCTTGATTTGCTCAAGGCATTCCACCAGTTGCAACAGCGTGGCGTGGCGGCCGAACTGGTTTACGTTGGCTCGGGCGAATTAGAAGCGGAACTAAAACAGTATGTCGTGGCGCATGATGTGCAGGACGTAATTTTTAGCGGGTTTCAAAATCAGACGAAGCTGCCGATGTTTTATGCAGCGGCCGATCTGTTTGCGTTTCCGACCGAAAATGAACCTTGGGGGCTGGTGCTAAACGAAGTAATGTGTGCGGGGTTGCCGATTGTGGCTTCGGCCGAAATTGGCGCAATTCCCGATCTCGTTCGCCATGGTGAAAACGGCCTGCTCTTTGAGGCTGGCGACGTTGCCACCCTCTCAACCCATCTTGAAACTCTCGTCACTCAGCCCGCGTTGCGTGCGGAAATGGGGGCGAACTCGTTAGAACGAATCCAAACGTGGAGCTTTGCCGAATGTATTGAGGGTATTGTCGCCGCGCTCGAATCAACATCCTCGCACAAAATCGCCACGCCCCTCCCTAACACCTCAAATCAAACTGCATGAACGTCACAGTTTCCTGTTTCGGAAAATTCCACGCCTACTATCTGGCACAACAGCTTTATCGACAGCACTGTCTCCAAAAGCTGATTACCTCATACCCCGCACGCCATGTTGCGAACTATGGTATCCCCACAACGCATGTAAACGGGTTATGGGCTTACGAGGTACAAAAACGCGCCGCCATTAAACTTAGTCGCTTGTCTATGCTGTCCAGTTTGAAATACCCGCGCACGGTGTATGAGCAGTTTGACAAAGCGGCTAGCCGCCGAATCAACACGGACAGCGACGTTGTTGTTGGCTGGTCGGGGGCCGCAATGCGAACCTTGGCTAGAGCGAAACAGCTAGGTGCTTTGGCGGTGGTGGAGCGTGGGTCGTCCCATATTCAATATCAAAGCGAGGTGCTGACGGAGGAAATGGCGCGGCATAATGTGCCGCTCGATCATCCGCCGCAGTGGATTGTGGATCGTGAGTTGAGCGAATATGAATTGGCCGATGCGATTGCGATTCCGTCTAGTTTTGTGCGTCGTAGCTTTTTAGCGAAGGGTGTTTCGGCCGAAAAGCTGATCCAAGTGCCATATGGGGTCGATCTGAGCGAATTTTATCCGCCAGAACGCCCGTCAGAAAAGTTTCGTATTGTATTTGCAGGCGGAATGTCGCTGCGCAAAGGGGTGCATTATTTGTTGCGGGCCTTTGCGGAACTCAATTTGCCTGATGCAGAGCTATGGTTGTTTGGCACGATGACGGCCGAAATCGAACCGTTTTTTAAGCGGTACGAAGGCCACTATCGTTATTTTGGGCAGGTGTCCCAAGCTGAACTGCGACGTCATTATCATCAATGCGCCGTGTTCACGATGTGCTCGCTTGAAGAAGGCATGGCGATGGTTCAACTGCAAGCGATGGCCTCTGGCCTGCCGCTAATCTGCACAACCAACACTGGCGGTGATGACCTGATCACCGACGGAACGGAAGGGTACGTTATCCCAATCCGCGATGTGGATGCCTTAAAAGAGCGTTTGATGCGTCTTTATGAAAACCCTGAACGGCGAATTAAGATGGGACACGCCGCACAAGCACGTGTGCAGCAAGGCTATAGCTGGCAAAACTATGGCGAAAATATCGCCACAGCCTACAAAGAACGCATTCAGGCCATCTCAAAATAATGAGCGTGTTTCATTGTGCCTAAACAACAAATCGCTGAGATTTATTGCTCGAAACGCTTTGAGACCCGTTTGACACACAACTAATCACTTCTTATCTGTCTATATGAGAAAGCCAACGCTTCTGATTTACGGAAGCTCAAACCACGGAGCTTTGGGCTGGTCTTACCTAAATGCGTTTCGCGCGTTAGGGTACGAGGCAACTATTTTTGATCAGCGAGACGCTGCTAAACATCTAACCGTTTATGCTAGCAATCGTATTGTGCATCGCCTGACAATTCGCTCGTTGGCCTATCGACGGGCTGCGTCACGCGCTTGGAATCAGGCCATCATTGATGCGGTTCTGACGCAAAAGCCTGATTTTTTCCTGATTATCAAAGGGGATTGGATCATGCCTGAGACGATTGCGCGGATTCAGCAATCAGGTGTGAAGGTTTTCATCTTTCATCCAGACACCCCTTTCCCAACCTCTGGCAACTATCGGCCAGAGACCGTGCCAAGTGCAAAGCAGTGTGATGTGTACTTTATTTGGAGCCGTCTGTTGCAGGCGCAACTGCAATCGGCCGATGTGCAGCAAGTCGAATATCTGCCCTTCGCATGGGACGCCGATCTGTTTCCACATGTTGAAAACGCCGACCACACGTATGACCATGACGTTGTTTTCATTGGCGGCTGGGACTCACATCGCGAAAACACGCTCACAAAAGTGGCTGCACACTACAATCTGAAAATTTGGGGGCCTGACTACTGGGCAACGCGCACCCAGCGCAACAGCCCCTTAAAACAATGCTGGCAAGGCCGTCCCGTGCTTTCCACCGAAGCCAGCCGCATTTTGAGTCGCTCTAAAATTTCGCTCAATATTCTGCGCCAGCAAAACCTGCCCGATGGCACAAACATGCGTACCTTCGAGCAGCCTGGCTGCGGCGTGTTTACGCTGGCAAACGATACGTTGGGCGCAACCGAGATTTTCCCCAGAGACACCGCCTGTGCCTACTTCCAAAGCGACGATGGCTGTTTGGCACAGATTGAACGGTATCTAGGGAATGCAAAGGCACGTGTTGCGATGAACCGCCATGCACATGACATTGTGTACAGTGGACATCAGTATCAACAGCGTGCTGCGCAAATTGTTCAGGTGTTTAACAACTTGTAGGGTGCTCAAGAAGCTGCCGCACCGCATCACCTCTATTTTCCTTTATGTCATCCCCTTCTAAGTTTAACGTCACAATTCTCCGCAGCATCTTCTGGATAGCTGGCAGCAGCTACATGATGACGGCCGTGAGTTTTCTGGGCAATCTGGCGCTTGCGCGTTTGCTTTCGCCTGTCGAGTTTGGCGACTTTACGGTTGCTGCTTCTGTCGCGCTGTTAATTTACATGGTTGCAGGATTTGGCTCGCAGGAAGCGCTGATTCAATATCGGGGTGAAGATGAGACCGAGGTGGTTGCAACCGCCTTTTGGGTCAGCATCGGCGTTGGGGTCGTTTTAGCCGTTGTGTCGGTGTTGATTGGTGTGGTTGTGCAGCAGCTTGGTTGGTATGACAACACGATCTCTACGTTGGTGATCGCCTTGTCGATTATCTATTTCGGCCGAATTTGCAGCACAACCTTAGGCACTCTTCTACAGCGCGACCTCAACCATCAGCCGATTGCCGTTATCTTTGCCGTTAGCAAAGTCCTCTCCTTCACAATCGCCGTCATCGCTGCTTGGCGCGGAGCGGGTATCTGGGCGCTGTTCATTCGCGAAGCAATCGAAATTCTCGTCAACTTAATCGGCCTTTTGTACGCAAACCAAACAATCCCCAAGTTTGGCTTTACACGTGCTGCGTTAAATCATCTGTTACGCTTTGGAAGCCGCATTCTCGTTGTACGGGTGAGTGAAACAGTGTACGGACGTGTCGATAATCTGTTAGTTGAGCGCCTGTTCGGCAGTGCGGCGCTCGGCAGCTATGGCATGGCGTACCGACTGAGCCAATTGGGGCATGAATTGACCTATCAAACGATCGGGTCAGTTATGTTTTCAGCATTTGCCACAATTCAATCGTCCAAGGAGCGGCTAAAAGTTGGGTTTGAACGCTCGACCTACTGGCTGATTCGGTTCGCTCTGCTCGTTAGCCTCGTTGCGTTTGCAGCGGGGGAAGAGGTCACCGTGTTGCTTTACGGCGAACCATGGCGCGAGGCAGGCAAGCTATTGGTTTGGATGACGCCGTTCATTTTCTTTTTGCCACTTTATTCTAACAACCGCATGTTGCTAGAGGCAATTGGGCTGCTAAACGAGACGATTTATGCAAGCCTCATCAAAGCGGCCGTTTTTGTTTTAGGGTTGCTCGTTTTCCCGCGCTTTTTTGGGTTGGCTGGGGTCGTCTTGACCGTTCATCTCAGCATGTTCACTGGTTGGCTGTTGCTCAGTTATTACATTGGGCGGCATCTTCTGATCGATTGGCTGCATCTTGGCTTACGCCCTTTTTTTGCGTTGATCGTGACGGGTGGTTATATCGTTTGGTGGGGATCGGGTGTAGATTTGAGTTTCGGCCGAATTCTTATCACGATTTTCACGACCATCGCCGTTTACTTACTGAGTTTAGTCTTATTTGAATATAAACTGCTTGTAGAAGAAGCAAACACAATTAAACGCATCGCCTCAAAATAAATCGCACGCGGTGCTTGTATCGTTATTATGCAGACGCATTCATTAAATAAAAAAAATCAAAAACTTGGTTTATATCTTTCCCTATTCTTTCTTCTAAGCGCATTATTTATTGTTGCTGGTGGCTGGCTACCAAGGCTGTTCCTGTCACACACAACGGTTTACTTCGTCCATTATGTGATCGCACTTGCGATTATGGTTGGTACGCTGGCTATTGGCGGAATCTGGATTCGTCTGAACACAGAAACAACCGTCTGGATGCATCCCCCTTTCCTGATGACTATCTGGACCATTGTTTATATGTGGATTCTGGGGTTTTATCCGTTTTTCAACATGCTTCGCAATCCTTGGCTGATGAGCTTGTTTAGCAATGATCCCAAAGTCATTGCTAATGGGGTCTATATTTTCCCCTTAGGGCTGGTCTCCTTATGGCTAGTTTATTTGCTAACCTACCATGTGATCCGCTCGTCCCCCAAGTGGATGACAAACTTGGGGGGGCGTTCAATCCCTGCCAGTGCCATCTGGGTCATCTACTCGATGTCGCTGAGCGCCCAGTTAATCAAAGTGGTTTCGACGGGTATCGCCATTGATGGTGATCGCGGGCTGTTGGGAGACTTTTCTACCCTGTGGCAGTGGTTTACCTATGCGGAGTCGTTACATCTGTTAGTGCTTGCGCTCTTAGTTGAGAAAACAGTGACGGAGAAACGTAGTTGGACGCCTCTTGTGGTTGTTATTTTGATACAGGTGTTGTTTGGTTACCTTTCTGGCTTCATGAAACCTATCATTTGGATTGCGGTCATCGTGACGCTCTCGCTTTTGGGGAATGGGGTTAAGGTCCGCAACTATATGTTTGCTTCAATCCCTTTGCTGATGCTTGCGATTGGGAGTGTTCCGATTGCGGAAGGGATTCGTGCTCAGGTCGGCCGATTTGACAGCCGTAACCTGCGCGAAGTGACCCAAGCAGCGGTTGAAGCATACGAAAATTCATGGGGCAGCAGTGCCGAAGACGGCTTCCAGCGTGTCCAAGACAAGTTGCTGGGGCGGCAGATCGGTATCGCCCACACGCCAACCATCATTTATGTGTCAACGCCGACACGCTTCGATTACCAAGGCTTTGCAAAATTTGTTGCCTTTCCGACCTATATTATCCCGCGTGCAATTTGGCCTAGTAAGCCGGTGCTTGTGTCGGGTAACTGGTTTAACGTCAACTATTTGAATGCGCCCGCGACGACAGATACATCGGCCGCGATCACGTTTTTTGGTGAAGGCTATATGTTCAGCAGTTGGCTGGGGGTGATAACAACTGGACTATTGTTTGGTATGTTGCTCGCTATCCTGCAACGTTGGTTCCTGCTCGCAAAGCTGAAACCCTTCTATTTTGCCCTGATTCCTCTGTTTATTGATATTGAATCACAAGCGTCGATTGCCTTTATTGGATTGATTCAACAGGCTGTGTTTATGCTTGTGATTTATATGGTTGTGTCGACGCTATTTAAGCCGAAAGCGGCCCCCAAATTTACGCTGGCCAATGCCTAAACAAAAGATCGCTATTGTTTCACAAGCTATTGATATTGGTGGTGTCGGAGCGCTTGTGCATTTCATTTATGATGCACTGGTCGTTTCCGAGCAATATGAACCAACCATTATTTCATTAGCCACCTCAAGCCGTGATGATGTCAGCGTGCGTTTGGCACGTCCTGACCAGTGGCATAAAGGCGTTCGATCCAAGATGGTTCCGTGGCGCGATGCCCAGGTTCAACATATTGGCGCTCATCTGACCGAATTGGAGTTCATGCGTTATCGGCCGCGCAAGCGACTAACCGACGTGCTTCAATCGTTTGATTTGGTGCAAATCGTGTGCGGATCGCCAGCGGTCGGCAAGGCGTTTGTCGAGTTAAAACAGCCCGTTTGTCTCACCTTAGCAACCTTGCTAGAGGTCGAACGTCAAGCGTTGCTGGCCGATGCGCCCTTGTTGCGTAAAACATGGTCACGTTTGATGACCCGCACCTGCCAATCGTTTGAGCAAGTTGCGTTGCGACGCGCCGACCATGTTTTTGCCATCAGCCAATACACCTATGAGCTGGCTAACCGCACAATCGACGCGCACAAATTGTCGTTAACCCCCTCTGGGATTGACACAACGTTTTTCAGCCCTGCCGCAACTTATGCGGCCGATGGGCCATTTATCGCCGTTGGGCGCTGGGCCGACCCGCGCAAAAATGTGCGAATGCTGTTCAAAGCGTATCACCAGATGCGTGAACAGATTACTGTGCCAAGATTGATGCTTGTTGGTCAAACGCGCCCAACCGAGGCCGACTGGGCCTATGCCGTTTCTTTGGGAATTGCAGACGATATTGACATTTGCCAAAACGTCTCGCGCACAGAACTCGCCCAATGTTACCGTGATGCCTCACTATTTTTGATGAGTTCGGACGAGGAAGGGCTAGGCATCGTTGTGTTAGAAGCGATGGCGTCTGGATTGCCCGTGATTAGTACGCGCTCAGGTGGCCCTAATTTGATTGTGCAGGACGGTATTAATGGCTATTTGGTCGACGTTGGGGATGCGGAGGGTTTGGCTAGGCAAACCGTTGCGTTAATGCGCGATCCCAACAAAAGATATGTGATGTCGGAAACTGCTCATGCCTTTGTGATGCAATATTATGCATCTGAGGTTATTGCAACTAATTATTTGAATGTGTATGACAAGCTATTGTCAAAAAAGTAATCATGTGTGGAATTAGCGGATTAGCTAGCATTTCGGCCGAAATTTCTCAAGCCCTCCAATGTGTCGATCGCATGACCGAACACGAATCGCACCGTGGCCCCGACGGCAGCGGATGCGATCTGATCAACCAGTCAAATCCTACGCTTGCCTTTGGGCATCGCCGCCTTGCCATTATCGACCTCAGCGAAGGCGGACGCCAGCCTATGGTTGATAGCGAAACGGGCAACACGATTACATTCAACGGTGAGATTTTCAATTTTCAAGAACTTCGCGACCAGTTAACCGCCGCTGGCGCACAATTTCAATCTGAATCAGACACCGAAGTTATTCTAAAACTGTACGCACGCAAAGGCATCGACGGGTTTCGCGACCTGCGCGGCATGTTTGCGCTTGCGATTTGGGACGTGCAGCAGCAGCGCCTTGTGATTGTCCGTGACCAAATTGGCGTGAAGCCGCTTTATTATTGGCAAGATCCCGCCAATGGCGATCTGCTGTTTGGGTCGGAGGTACGTGCTCTGCTGGCCTCAGACCGCATTCCGCGTCAATTAGACCATGATGGCCTTTTTTCCTACCTGAGCTATGGCTCTGTGCAGGAACCGAATACGTTGATTGAGCAAGTTTGGTCCCTGTTGCCAGGTCACATCATGATTTGGCAGGCGGGCAAGATTTCAATCCAGCGTTATTGGCACGCGCTCGAAAATCAGCAGCGTCGCCCCGCTGATCTCGCCGAGATCAAACATTTGTTGACCGATGCGGTTGAGCGTCAGCTCATGTCAGACGTCCCGCTAGGGGCGTTTTTGAGCGGTGGTATCGACAGCACGGCAATCGTCGCGCTGATGAAACAGCGTTCGGATCGAGTCAAAACGTTTAGCATCATTTTTGATGAAACAGAATTTGATGAACGGGCTTATGCGCGTGCCGCAGCAAAACATATTGGCGTTGAGCATCATGAACTGTTGCTGAGCGGTGCAATGGTCAAGCAGGGTCTGAATGATGCGATTGGTGCGTTTGACATGCCCAGCATGGATGGCCTCAACACGTATTTTGTCTCGAAAATCACGCGGGAGGCAGGCATCACGGTGGCGCTTTCAGGCGTCGGTGGGGATGAACTGTTTGGCGGGTATAGCGGCTATCAAAAGTCGCTTCAGGTGGAACGCTGGCAAAACTCGCTGTCGTTTATGCCACGCGGTTTGAGCCGCTTGGCGGGACGGCTCACGATGAATTTGAGTCGTTCGGACAAGGTTCAACGGGTTGGCGAGATTGTTTCGGCCGATTTACACGCCTATTTTGTCTCGCGCAAACTGTTCAGCAATCATCAGGTGCAGCAGTTGAGTGCGGTTGATATTCGGCCGAAAGGGGCATGGCTCAATCGCTTCCAAACGCTCATCAAAGATGCCGAACCGCTTGACCCAATAAACCGCGCCTCCTACTTCGAGCTACAAAGCTACATGCTCAGCACCCTGCTGCGTGACACAGACCAGATGAGCATGGCGCACGCGCTCGAAGTGCGCGTTCCCTTGCTCGACCACAAACTTATCGAGCACATGCTCCAGATAGACGGTGCGGCCAAGCTGGTGGACAACCATCCAAAACCGCTGTTGACCAAGCCGCTAAACGGCATGTTGCCTGATGAATGTGTGTTTCGCAAAAAGCAGGGGTTCGAGTTTCCTTTTGACCGCTGGCTGCGCGAAGCCTTACACGACGAAATCAAAAGCAGCTTTCTCAGCGATCCACATCCTCTGTTTAACCGCAATGAGTTGCAAATGATGTGGACCCAATTTGAGCAAGGCAAGCTGCGCTGGAGCCGCGTCTGGACGTTGTTTGTATTACAGCGCTGGCTCATCACACACCGCGTTTCAATTTAAGTTGGAGCAAGAATTGAATCGCAAAGACGCCGAAGGGTAAAGGCGTACAACCTCTGAGAAGTCAAATTCTTTCGTGCTTGTGGTCAAACAGAATTTATTCTGACGAATCAAACAAAATCGCCAGAAATATCGACAAGATTAACTGTTAGGCTAACGCCAACGAAAGAATTAAATCATCCAAAAAGGATGCATAGAAACACAAATTTTCTCTGGCTTTCATCCTCCTCTGCGTAACGTCATGGATAGTTATTTTCCTGAAATGGCCTAAGTGAATAATGATGCGATTACTGCACACCGTTCCTTACCTCATCCCCGAAGCAGGTGGCCCCGCGCGTTCTGTGCCAAACCTCTGTACTGCGCTTGCTCAGCAGGGGCATCAAGTCGATCTGGTTTCTTGCGATTATGGCGATCAGTTTGCACGGCCCCTTTTGCCACCCACATCGGTCAAAACACAGCTTGTGCCGATTGGGTTGCGGCTGGGTCTTGGCTCGCTCTGGGAACCACAGCTAAATCGGCGTCTAACGACGACCGTGGCCGAACAGGGTGTTCAACTCATTCACAATCATGTTCTCTGGCTACCGTTCAACTACGTGTCTGTGCGTGCGGCACGACGTAACAACCTGCCGCACATTATTTCGACCCGTGGCATGGTCAGCCGTTGGGCAATGAGCCAATCGCGTCTGAAGAAGCAGCTTGCGTGGCGTCTTTTTCAAAATCGTGATCTGCAAACGGCGGCGTTTCTGCACACCACATCGGAAGATG
>JBMZDF010000170.1:0-11138 GCA_049614105.1 Promineifilaceae bacterium (SeqCode) | reverse complement strand
TAGTCAAAACGACAGCCCTGCACGTCAAGCGTGGGGTATGTTCGTGCGAAACAGAGCAGCCGTCTTTGGGCTGGTCTTATTCTCACTTGTGCTTATCTTCGCAATTGTGGGGCCGTTTCTGTATGACGTTGATCCGTTTAAAATTGTGTGGCGTCCGTTTACCCCACCGGGGACAGACGCCGATCGAGTTCCAATCGGAACGGATTATTTAGGGCGCGATTTATTGGCAGGACTGATCGATGGCGCAGATTCAACCCTGTTGGTCGGTGCAACGGCCGCGACAATCACCGTTGTTATCGGCGTAGTCGTTGGTGCAATGGCCGGATACTATGGGCAGCGCGTCGACAATATTTTGATGCGCGTGACCGAATTCTTTCAAGTGTTACCCCCTTTGCTGTTTGCAATGGTGATTGTGGCACTGTTCTCGCCCTCGCTGTTAACTATTTCCTTGGCAATTGGCGTGGTGAGTTGGCCGCAAATGGCGCGGTTAACACGGGCTGAATTCTTGAAAATCAAAAATTTAGAGTACGTGCGAGCAGAACGGGCGATTGGGTCAAGTGACGCAACGATTATTTGGCGCGTAATTTTGCCAAATGCAGCGCCGCCGTTAATTGTGTCCGCCACATTAATTGTGGGTGCAGCTATTTTGTTTGAGGCAGGTCTGAGCTTTTTGGGCTTGGGCGATCCAAACGTCGTCACTTGGGGATCGATGATTGGGTTTAATCGGCCTTACATTTTGGATGCTTGGTGGACGGTTGCGCTCCCTGGAATGTTCATCTTTGTAACCGTGTTGAGCATCAGTTTGATTGGGGATGGGTTGAACGTTGCGTTTAATCCTAAACTGCGTGACCGCTAAGTGCGCCACAAAAAGCGCTTGAAAGATGACCGTTTCTGAGGCTGGCAAATTGCCACGAACGAAGGGATTACGGATGGAAGCGAGAGACAAGTTTAACGTTGTTAGTGGGGTCTTTTATGAGCAGTGAGACAGCCATTCTGACGGTGAAAGATTTAACAGTAGAGTTTGGATCATTTACGGCGGTGAATCGCATCTCTTTTGAGTTGCGTCGTGGTGAGACGTTGGCGATTGTTGGGGAGTCGGGATCTGGCAAGTCGGTCACGGCGATGTCAATTATGCGGCTGGTGGCGTTGGGGTCGCGGGGGCGGATCACGAATGGCGAGATTTTGCTGCGGCAGGCGGACGGGTCGGTAATTGACCTTGTGAAACAGCCTGAAAACATCATGCGCGGCATTCGCGGCAACCATATCTCGATGATTTTTCAGGAGCCGCTGACCAGTCTGAACCCCGTTTATACGGTGGGGGATCAGATTATGGAAACAATTATCCTGCATCAGAAGCTGTCAAAAACGCAGGCCAGACAGCGAGCGTTAGACATGCTGGAAAAGGTGCGGATGCCCGAAGCGGAGAAACAATTAACAAAATATCCGCATGAGCTTTCGGGCGGGATGCGGCAGCGGGTGATGATCGCTATGGCGTTGTCCTGTGGTCCCGCTATTTTGATTGCTGACGAACCAACCACGGCGCTGGACGTAACCATTCAGGCTCAGATTTTGGGCTTGATGAAGGAATTGCAGGTTGAATTAGATACAGCTGTGATTATGATTACGCACGATATGGGCGTTGTGGCGGAGATTTCAGATCGTGCGCTGGTGATGAAATCGGGTGCGTTGGTTGAGAGCGGGGACGTTTTTGAGGTTTTCGATCGGCCGAAAGAAGCATATACACAGGCATTGTTACACGCTGTGCCGAAGTTGGGCAGCGTGGCAGACAGCGCGGTTCCCGTTAAGTTTCGATTGATTGAGGAGGCGTTGGAACCACTGACGGTGGAGAAAATGCCTGACTATTCGGCCGAACCCCTCCTCCAAGTTCGCAACCTCACCAAACGCTTCCCACTTGCGGGCGGCATGAACGTCCACGCCGTTGAAAGCGTCTCGCTGGAAATTGTACCCGGCGAAACATTGGCCGTCGTGGGCGAAAGCGGTTGCGGCAAATCAACCTTGGCAAACGTGATTATGAAACTGCACGAGCCAACCGCAGGTGAAGTTGCACTGGAAGGCACAGAAATCGCCCATCTGAGCCGCAAAGAGATGCGACCCCATCGGCGCAAAATGCAGATGATTTTCCAAGACCCGTTTGCAAGCCTAGATCCGCGTCGGCGCGTTGGTGATTCGGTCGCCCAGCCAATGCGGGTACACAAAACCGGCAGCAAAGCTGAGATTAAGGCACGGGTCGCACAATTATTTAAGCAAGTTGGGCTAGAAGCAGAGCATCAAACGCTGTATCCGCATCAATTTTCAGGCGGACAACGGCAGCGGATTTGTATCGCGCGGGCGCTGGCGTTGAATCCAAAATTGTTGCTTGCGGATGAGGCGGTGAGTGCGCTAGATGTCTCGATTCAGGCGCAAGTAATCAACCTGATGCTCGATTTGCAGCGCGATTTAGGGTTGTCATATCTGTTTATTTCGCACGATATGGCAGTCGTTGAGCGGATCAGCCACCGAGTAGCGGTGATGTATTTGGGGCAAATTGTGGAAATTGGACCGCGTCAGGCGATTTTTGCCGATCCACAGCACTCATACACAAAGAAATTGCTATCGGCCGTGCCAATTGCTGATCCAAAAGCGCGGAAAGATCGGCCGATGCTAACAGGTGAGATACCGAGCCCGATTCGGGCCGCAGGGGACAACCCTGAGTTGGTCGTCATGCGTGATTTGGGCGGTGGGCATTTAGTCGCGGTGGAATAGGCGTGGCGCTCAAGCACCACGTGTGAGACAAAAAGCACGCTTAAGCGTGCTGGGGGCAGCGTTATCTCACGAGCCAGTCACAAAGATGCTGGGCGTCATGGTCGCGAATGGAAAGATAAGCGTCAGTATTCGGTATACGGTGCAATAGTGACTGTGTATGGGTGCTGCTTAATTTGAGAAAGTAATATGAGCAAAAAACAAGCGTTTATAAATGGGCATGTGATTACGATGGATAGCGACCTGAATGAGGTCGAGGCGTTGGGCGTGAGCGGGACAACGCTGGCCGTGGTTGGGTCAAATGCTGAGGTGCTGGCGTGGGCTGGTGATGAGGCAGATGTGGTTGATTTGGGCGGCAAAACGGTCATCCCAGGCTTGATTGAGTCACACAACCATATTTCGATTGGGTCGATTTGGGAATCCTACGCCAACTGTAGTTCGGTTGTATGTGCGACGATCGAAGACGTGTTGGACGCTATTTCCAGCCGATTAGAGGGCAAAGCAGCGGGCGAATGGGTGCAAGGGTTTGGCTATGACGACACAGCAATTGCTGAGATGCGCCATTTGACGCGGCACGATTTGGATGCTATTTCGGCCGAACACCCCATTTTTATAAGCCATGTAAGCGGGCATCTAACCTATTTGAACACCTTAGCGTTAGAAATGGCGAGCATCGATTCAGACACCCCCGACCCACAAGGCGGCACAATTCACCATGAGGAAGATGGGAACCCTAGCGGTTTGCTGTTGGAAACCGCCGCCTTTGCCGTGCGGGCAATCTTGCCCATGCCCTCTCGCGAGGAGTACAAAGACCTATTCGTCAAGCAAATCGCGAAGTACAACTCATACGGGCTGACAGGAACGCACGACGCAGCGATCGGTCTAGGCGGCAGCGGTGAAACATTCTTTGGCGTTTGCCGTGAGCTTGAAGCGGCAGGCGAGATGAACATGCGTATTTACACCGCCGTGCTTGATGAAGCATATGAGCAGTACGCAGCTTTAGGCGTCGCCAGAGGGTATGGTTCAGATTATTGCCGCGTCGGTGGCGTCAAATATTTTCAGGATGGATCAATCCAAGGGTTCACGGGCTGGCTGCTTGAGGATTATCACACGCGCCCAGGGCATCGTAGTCAATCGATTCATACGCAAGAACACCTCAATGAACGTTTTGTCCATCACCAGAAAAACGGGGATCACATCGTGGTGCATTGCAACGGCGATGCGGCAATTGAGTCAGTGATTCAGGCGATGGAATTGGCGCAAGAAAAACACCCGCGTGAGGATACGCGCCACATGCTGATTCACTGCCAAATGGCACACGATCACCATATCGACCGCATGAAGGCGTTGGGCGTGATTCCGAGCTACTTCATCAATCATGTTTACTATTGGGGCGATCGCCACAGAGACATTTTTATGGGGCCAGAACGGGCGACACGAATCGATCCGCTAGGCACATCGCTGCGCAAAGGGCTGAAAAGCGTGATGCACTGTGATTTCCCAATTACGCCGATCGACCCTTGGTTTACGATGCACACCGCCGTTAATCGTCTGACGCGATCGGGGCAGGTATTGGGCGCTGATGAGCGCATCAGCCCGTTGCAAACGCTGCGTGCGTTTACGATTGATACGGCGTGGTGTAGTTTTGAGGAAGATATTAAGGGCAGTTTGGAAGTGGGTAAACTGGCTGACTTTGCCGTTTGTTCAGACAATATGCTGACTTGTGATCCGCTGACGATTAAGGATATTAAGGTGCTGCGGACGGTGATTGGCGGACGAACCGTGCATGAAGTGGCATAGTTTTCGGCCGAATCAACAACATTAAACCCGTTGAGCGAGCTACCCAGTTCGCTCAACACAACCCCTTCATTGCCTCCCCCTATGTCTAAAAACATCCTGTTCATCATGGCAGATCAGCTCCGCTGGGACTACCTTTCCTGCTACGGGCATCCACATCTGCACACACCCAACATTGACAAATTAGCCGCACGTGGCGTGCGTTTTGATCGCGCCTACACCAACGTGCCGCTGTGTGGCCCCGCACGATCCTGCTTTTATACAGGGCGCAGCATGTTCAGTAACGGCGTCTATTGGAACACCATGCCCTACAGTGAAAGTTCATGGACGATTGCTGACTATCTGCGACCACATGGGTATCGTTCGGCGGTGGTCGGCAAGCTGCACTCATCCGTCAGTGCGCAAAATCTGGAGCGGCTCGGCATCCAACCAGAGTCTGAGGTGGGGGTGCGTTTGCGACACGCAGGGTTTGAACCGTTCGAGCGTGACGACGGGATTCATCCCGACTACCTTGCTTTTAACGCCCAGCCACCCAATCGTTATAACGCCTATCTGCATGAGCAAGGATACGACACACCCAACCCGTGGGAGCAAAATGCGAACAGCGCCGTGGATGAAAACGGCGCTATTTTGAGCGGTTGGTACATGCGCCACAATGGTCGTGCGGCTAACATTTCGGCCGAACATTCCGAAACAGCATACACAACCACACGGGCGATGGAATGTATTGAGTCAATGGGCGAAACACCGTGGTGCATTCATCTAAGCTACATCAAACCACATTGGCCCTACCAAGCACCCGCCCCATATCACGATATGTACGGGCCAGAACATCTGCTGCCGCGCGTGGCAAGCGCCGACGAGTTGACCGACCCGCACCCTGTCTATGAAGCGTTTACGCAAATTCGCGGCAGTCGTCACTGGGCGCGTGACGAGGTGCGCGACACCGTTATCCCTGCATATATGGGGCTGATTAAGCAGCTTGATGATGAAATCGGCCGATTAATTGACTATCTCGACGCGCAAAACCTGCTCGACAATACCCTAATCGTGTTCACCTCCGATCACGGCGACTATTTGGGCGATCACTGGTTGAGTGAAAAAGATACATTTCACGAGCCGTCGGTGCGTATTCCAATGATTGTGGTTGACCCATCGGCCGAGGCAGACAGCACGCGCGGCACAAACGACATGCGATTTGTCGAAGGGATTGACTTGTTGCCCACCTTTTTGCAGTTTGCAGGGGGTCAATCGCAACCGCACCGATTGGAGGGGCGTTCGCTGTTGCCCTTGTTGCATGCTGACCAATTGGCCGAATGGCGCGATCACACCATTTGCGAAACTGGGTATGCGGGGCGTGAAGCACGCAGCATCCTAGACATTCCCCCTTTCCAATGTCGTGGCTACATGGTGCGCAGCGAGGCGTGGAAATATATTCTATGGGAAGGGTTTGATCCACAGCTTTTTGATATGGTGAACGATCCTGATGAGCTGGTTGATTTGGGAAAATCGGCCGAACACAGCCACATCAGACACACGCTACATGAACAACTGTTCACATGGATGCGGCAGCGTCAAATGGGTCTGATGAGCGACGCAGCCATCTCGGCAGAGTTTGGGTCAGACAAAGAAGACAAAGTAGGCGTTTTGATCGGCTACTGGCATGAGGAAGAAGGGCCTTTTCTAGCATAATATTGCGGTGTCCAGAGACACTGATTGTCCGTTTCTGAAAGTTTCAAGGGACACCCTCCCTTAATCCCTCCCGAAGGGAGGGAGACCAGATCCCTCCCCCTTCGGGGGAGGCTAGGTGGGGGTTCTTTTCCCCTTCGGGGGAGGCTAGGTGGGGGTTCTTTTCCCCTTCGGGAGAGGCTAAGAAACTAGGTGGGGGTTCTGCATCCCAAAGAACCAAAACGGGTCAAACTATCAGTCTCATTTTTGCGCGTGTTATACTTACAGACCTGAGGTTAAGTTGGTGTTTTCCGCACTCAACATTATCTAAGATGCCTCAGACGAAAATCCGCAGTACTGGGTCGCTACAGAGCGATTGGGATGAATGGCCGTCGCACCAACCATTAAAAGGGCAGCGATTTTAACCAGTGAAACTGCCGCTCTTTCTTGAGAGTGGCGGTTCTGTTTCACGTAATCTCACGCAGCAGACCCAGCACCAAATCCGCGAGAACTAGAATTTTTATGACAATCACTCGGCAAGAAGCATATCAACTGATTCGCGCCAGCGGAACAAAGCTAGTAGACCTAATGGCACGTGCCTCGGCGTTGCGTGAAGTAGGCCACGGCAACATCGTAACCTATTCGCGCAAGGTGTTTATCCCGCTCACCAATCTATGTCGTGACAAATGTGCCTATTGCACGTTTGCACGCGCCCCCAATGACCCCACGGCACGCACGTTAACGCCAGATGAGGTGTTAACGATTGCCCGCGCGGGACAGGCTCAAGGGTGCAAAGAGGCATTATTCTCGTTAGGGGACAAGCCCGAACTGCTGCACAACAAGGCCCGCCGCGACCTGCAACGCTTGGGTTATGAGAGCACCGTTCACTATCTGCACGCTATGTGCAAAAGAGTTTATGAAGAAACGGGGTTGATTCCGCACGCCAATGCGGGCATCATGAGCTATGAGGAGCTTGCCACGCTGCGTCCGTACAACGGCAGCATGGGCATCATGCTCGAAAGTGTCAGCGAGCGGCTGTTGGAAAAAGGGCAGGCCCATTTTGGCTGTCCTGATAAACATCCTGCGGTGCGGCTTGAAATGATGCGCCACGCGGGTGAACTGAAAATCCCGTTCACAACAGGCATTCTAATTGGCATCGGTGAGACTCTTGAGGAGCGTGTCGACAGCCTGTTCGCGATTGCAGATTTGCATGAACGCTATGGACACATTCAGGAAGTCATCGTGCAGAACTTCCGCCGCAAGCTCGACATACGTTTCCGCGACCGCGACGAACCTAGCGTCCTCGACATGGTTCGTACGATTGCCGTTGCGCGGCTGATTTTGGGCGCGGAGATGAGTATTCAAGCGCCGCCGAATTTGACGCCCGACGCCTATGGGATGTATTTACTGGCGGGTATCAACGACTGGGGCGGCGTGTCGCCTGTGACGGCCGACCATATCAACCCCGAAGCGGCGTGGCCGATGATCGATGAGCTAAATGAAGTGACGCGGGATGCTGGGTTTGAATTGCGCGAACGAATGACCGTTTATCCTGCTTACATTGTCGAGAAGCCAGATTTTGTCAATCCAGTTCTGCGGGCGCGTGTGCTGCCGCTTGTCGATGAAACGGGACTGGTAAAACGCGAATTGACCCCCCACTTGGAGCCAACACAATGAATTTAAACGATCTATTTGCGGCAGTAACGCCTGAAATCGGCCGAATCCTAGACAAAGCACTTGCTGACCGTGACCTCAATTCGGCCGAAGCAGAAACCCTATTTCACGCCAAAGGGCTAGACATCATGGCGGTGATGGCCACAGCAAACGAAATGCGGCGGCGGCAGGTGGGCGAGCGCGTCACCTATGTCAAAGTTCGCAACATCAACTTTACCAACGTTTGCTACACCGCCTGTAAGTTTTGCGAGTTTGGCCGCGATCGGCACGACGCCGAAGCGTACACGTTCTCGATTGAAGAATGTATCGAACAAGCACAAGAGGCATGGGACTGGGGATGCAGCGAAATTTGTATGCAGGGTGGCCTCAACCCGTTATTAGGCGGCGATATTTATGTCCGCTTGGTACGACGCATTTTAGAGGTGCTGCCCGACATGCACATCCATGCGTTTTCTCCTTTCGAGATTCAATATTCGAGTCAGGTGCGTGGTAAATCGGCCGAATATATCTTAACCGAGTTGAAGGAAGCAGGATTGGGCAGCATTCCCGGCACGGCGGCCGAAATTCTTGATACGGACGTTCGTTTGCAGTTGACGAAGAACAAACTTTCGGCCGAAGCATGGGTAAACATCGTCAAAACAGCGCATCGCGTCGGGCTGCGCTCAACTTCTACCATCATGTACGGTCACGTTGATAAACCGCGCCACTGGGCGGCACATCTCGATCTGCTGCGTAATATCCAACGCGAAACGGGCGGCTTCACCGAATTTGTACCGCTCGGCTTTATTCACGAAAAGACGCGCCTTTACGCCGAAGGCAAAGCACGCCCCGGCCCGACAGGATTCGAGAATGCGATGATGCACGCCGTTTCGCGCCTTGTGTTGGGCCATGATATTCCCAATATTCAAGTGAGCTGGGTCAAAATGGGACGCGCAATGGCGCAGATGTGCCTCAACGGCGGCGCAAACGACTTTGGCGGCACGCTGATCAACGAGCGCATCAGCCGCATGGCAGGCGCAACAACAGGGCAATATCTGCCGCCTGAAGAGTTCGAACGCATCATCCTCGACATGGGCCGCGTTCCCGCGCAACGCAACACCCTCTACGAAATTGTGCATGACGGCGTTCAACATTACGACCCCGCACGCCCCGACACAATGCGCCCATTTGAGCCTGTTGCAAAACCTGCGTCAAACGGTATTGTGCTGCCGATGACGGGCCAATAGGGTCAACCGAAATTAAGTAGCGAAAGCCTCAGAGGTTTTGATGCACAGACCAAAGCAAATGATGCCAAACCTCTGAGGTTTATTGATCGAAACATCTCAATCCTATGACTCAATCAACCCAGCCGAACCAGCTTTACAACCCAGCCACCTACACAAACGGCGTTCCCTACGCCTTGCTGAATACGCTGCGGCAGGAAAAAGGGATCGTCTGGATTGAGGAACCTGCGCTGGGCAACTATCCTGCGGGATCTGGATTTTGGTTTGTGCTGCGACATAACGATATTCAAAATGTGATGCGCAATGCAAAGCAATTTTCGTCGTGGGTGGGCGGGACACAGGTGCGCGATCCCGGTTCGGCCGAAGATTTGAGCTATGTCCGCCGCATGATGCTCAACATGGACCCGCCTGAGCATTCGCGGCTGCGACGACTGCTGCACAAGACCTTTACGCCGAGCGCCATCGCCAAGATCGAAGCGGGCATTCAGGTCAACGCCAAGGCGATTGTCGATCGGGTTGTGGGGGATGCTGCCAATGGTGGAAGCTGCGATTTTGCCAAGGATATTGCGGCCGATTTGCCTTTGCTCACCTTGGCCGATGTGTTGGGCGTGCCGCGTGAGGATCGGATGCTGCTGTTTGATTGGGCCAATCGGGTGATTGGGTTTCTCGATCCTGATTATGCGGTGTCCGACCGTTTTGACCCTGCGACGGGGAGCGAGATTGCACGGCAAGTGATGGCATTTCGGCCGAAACCCGACCAAAACGGCATTATGCCCGACCCGCGCAGCCGTGCGGGAATGCTCGATCTCTACACCTACGCCCATTTACTCGCCGAGGAAAAGCGGCGCAACCCCAGTGATGATGTGATGTCGCTGCTGCTCAACCAAATTGATGATGAGGATGGGCGTGTCAGCATCGAGGAATTTGAAAATCTGTTTTGGCTGTTTGCCGTGGCTGGCAACGAAACGCTACGCAACGGCATCCCAGGCGGCATGATCGCCCTGCTCCAGCATCCAGACAGCATGGAAGCGATACAGAATGACCCGTCCAAATTAGAAACGGCCGTGGACGAAATGCTGCGTTGGTGGACGCCCGTCATGTTGTTTCGACGCACGGCAACGGCCGATTGCAACATTGCAGGACAGAAAGTTCGGGCGGGAGATAAAATCGTCGTCTCGTTTAGCTCAGGCAATCGGGACGACGCTGTGTTTGACAACCCTGAGCAGTTTGACATTTTGCGCAGCCCGAATCCACATTTGTCGTTTGGCTACGGGCCACACTACTGCATCGGCGCACATTTAGCGCGGGCGCAAATGCGGGCCATTTTTAGCCAAGTATTGACACGCATGGGAACAATTTCACTCAACGGCGAGATTGTTTATTTGCAATCGAATTTCCAGCGTGGGGTGAAAAAGCTACCCATTCGATACACCAACCTAACTTCCCCAGAAGAACCAAGATCTGATCTCCTTCCCTTTGGGAGGGATTAAGGGAGGGTGCTTATGGAAGATCAAAATTTAGTTCAAGTCAGCGCGTACATTCGTAAAGATCCGTATGCGGCTTATTTAGGTGCAACGATTGTGTCGATCGAAACGGGGTATGCGCGGGTTGAGATGCTGGTTTCGGCCGAACACACCAACTTCCACGGCAGCACCCACGGCGGCATCATCTTTTCACTCGCCGACATCGCTTTCTCAGCCGCCTGCAACTCGCACGGCACAACCACCGTGGGCCTCAATGTTGACATCAGCTTTTTGCAAGCAACACAGATTGGTGACACACTTGTAGCCGAGGCACGCGAACTGTCGCTCAATGGGCCAGTCGGCCTCTATGAATTGACTGTCAAACGAGGTGATATGCTCATCGCACAGTGTCAGGCAATGGCATATCGTAAGCGCGACCGTTTCATCAATTCAGTTTAAAAGTACAAGGGTCTTGCTGCTTTCTCAGTGCAAACCATTTATCTGAAGGTGGTAGAATCGGGACAGTGTTGCGCAGTTCAAACTGCGCCCGAAA
>JBMZDF010000169.1:0-11142 GCA_049614105.1 Promineifilaceae bacterium (SeqCode) | reverse complement strand
GTAATCGAACGCTTTTTACACAATAGATATAATCTTTGTGCATTTTCTATCAACTAAGGATAGAATCTAGCGTATATGGGTCTTGATTTGTATTCTGATCCCATATGTATATTTTTTAGGGTTATTGTAGTATTGCCACATTTTAGTTTGTAGATAATATGCTTATAGGTTTACAAAATAGACAATAAGTGGTCTGGGTTTCTCCATTTTAAAAGTGTCTTGCCTAAGCAGATAGTATCTGCAAACTTCCGACTAACGAACAAAATTAAATAGACAACATGCTCTCACAACAGTGACAGTTCCTGCATCCAATTTGTACAGCAAATTTATGTTAAATGTGTTGGTTTTTCTGTACAACAGTTGTAATTATTAATTATTTGATTGATGGTTATCGTTTGGTTGCTACCCGTATAAATTCATCTTTTGGCTGTTTGTTGAGGGTGTACTGATGGCGCATGAATCGTAAGAAAAAAACAAAATCATTTCTCCATAAGCCTGATTCTGAAAGAACATTGCAAAAGCGCTCGCGGCAGAACGAGTTTGTCGCAAAGCCCGATCAGAATGATCTAGGTTTTTTTACTGCCGATCGAGCCGCACCATTGGGGAGTTCAATTGGTGGGTCGGTGGATATTCTGCGCAGTCTGGATTTGAATAAACGGCATGAGATGTTGGGAAAGTTGGGAGGAATTCAAAGCAATGCCCATATCGGCCGAATTGTGCAGCGTTTGCAAACGGCCGAAGATAATGAGACAGAAACGCAACCAACCAACGAACAAGGGCAAATAACGACAGAAGCAAGTATTCAGCGAGAGCAAGTTGATCCCACCCCGCCAACGAGAGAACCCTCGCTGTTGCAGCGGACGCTACAGCAATATGGGTATCAGTTAGGGGGCAATGGCTCGGTTATCTCTTCTTTTGGGGTGACAGAGCCAACGGTGTCTCGTCAGAGTCGCCAACCCGCAGCGCAGCCCCGTTCAGTTGTCTCTGCGCCTGTTATTCAAGCAAAACTAACGGTTAATGAGGTCAACGATCCGTTTGAACAAGAGGCGGATCGCGTTGCTGATCAGGTGATGCGGATGCCTGCGCCGCCAGCGGAAGCACCGCCAGCAGAAACCCCGCCAGACGAGAAAAATAATCAGAAAGGGACGGGGCGGGTTCAGCGTTCGGCCGAAAACGACCCAATGGGCGGTGCAACAGTCAACAACGATGTGGAAAGCCGTGTTGGCAGTCTGGATGGGCGAGGTGAGCCGTTATCAGAAAGTTCGCAGGAGTTCTTTGGGTCACGGATGGGGGCTGATTTTAGCGATGTGCGGATTCATCGGGATGCTAGTTCGGCTGAACTCAGCACCGATCTCAACGCCCGCGCCTTCACCGTCGGCAACAATATCGCCTTCAACAGCGGCGAGTACAACCCAGACACCCCAGACGGCAAGCGTCTGCTGGCCCATGAACTGACGCACACCGTTCAACAGGGGGCTTCTGCACAAGTTCAGCGTAAAGCAATTGTTACTGATGAAGGGACATGCCCTGTATGTGGCAAAAAGGGTAAGATAGGCAGCACGTGTGGCGGTTGTGGAAAGAAATTTGAGTCATTGCAGTTACAACGCAAAGCAGCAACAAATATACCGATTCTGATCCAGCGCAAGGAAGTTGGCGATTCAATTCGGCCGAAATTACCTACACAAAAATCACTCAAGCCAGCTAAGGAAGCTGCGGCGCCCCAACAAGAAACGGCACCGAAGGTCACAGCGAATGATTTGTTACAGGCAGCCAACGTGCCGCTTGGCCCTGTTTCACCTGCTAATATCTCGAACAAATCATCCGCTGACCAACTGGCGCAAAGGCCTACTCCGAAAGAACCTACATCTGCTCCTGAGCCAGTTAATGTCGAGCGAGCAAGCGAGGGGATTGATAAGCTGCGAGCAGGTAGTGATGCACCACAGAAAGAAGGTCAGGCTGTTGAGTCTCAAGAACCAACATCTTCATTTGATATACAAGCTGTCGCAACAGCCGCCCAAGAATTAGCTATATCGGCTGTTCCTAAGCCACAAATCGACAAGCCATCGATTGCCGACTTTGTGGAGGCACCACAGGAGGAATCAGAGCGTGCTGTTGAGGTCGGCTCGCCTACTGAGGATGTTGATAAGGCAACCACAAAGGCTGATGCTCTGGGTAGCGTGCAGTTTGAACAGCCGCCAACGACACCGCCGATGGCAGAGTCTGTTGCAGATTCTACAAACGATAATGGAGGAGATGTACCTGACTTTAGCGGAATGTCACTTTCTGAGTCGGTTGAAAACTTTCAAAACAATCAAGACGCTACACAAGATACTCAAACGCCGCGCCCATCAGCAGAAGATGTGCCTGCTGTTCAACCAGAAGTCCCAACGCCTGCCCCTGTTGGTGAAGAGGTCGCCCCCAGCGAGGATTTACAAACAGACGGGGTACAAGTTGCAACAGACGTGTTGCAAGAAACAAAGACGGTTATTGATACCGTGCAAGCTGAAAAGCCATCGCTGGAGATAGTGGAATCACCTGAACAAACCGAGCCGACCCCGCTTGATGTGCAGCCAATGCAGTTAGCCGATGTGATGAATCGTGCTGATAATATGGAGCCAGAGGCTCGCCCAGTTGAAGCTAGTGAACATACAAAGACAGCTTTAGAAAAACCTGTGTTGGCCGAGCAACCAGAAAAATCAGAACAACCACGTGTTGAACAACCAAAGATTGAGAAGTCTGTTTCTCTTGATGCTTCACAGCCGAACAACAAAGATAAACCTGCTCGTCCAGATATACCGATTGGCGCGGCGGCTGAAAAAGTTGGCGATCTCGTCGCAGAAAAAGAGCTAAGCGGCGAGTTGGATCAAGTTGTTAAACAGGCTGCAGAAGGCGAGCCAATTCAGATGGTTCAACGAACGCCTGATATCCAACGTGGTTTGGTGGATGTTTTGATCCCTGACTGGGTTAAGAATGCGCTCAAGGCTTTGCGGGATGGTTCAACGACTAAAGAGGGGGAGATAGATGCTGATGGAACGACGACCGAGTCAGAGATTGAAGTCGAGGCCAATACACAAGGCGCGGTGATTGAAGCAGATGGTGCTTCAAAGGGAGCTGAGGTTGATAATGATGGTACGACAAAAAGTACAGAGTTGACTGAGAATCAGACGACCAAAGCAACCGAACTAGAGGGTAATCAAGAAGAGAAGGCAACTGAGTTAGAGACTGCACAAGAAGAGCAGTCAACGGAGCTTGAAGCTGGTCAGCAAGAACAAACGACAGAGTTAGAGGCAGCAGAAGAAGAGCAAACAACGGAGCTTGAAGTTGGTCAAGAGGAACAAGGGGCAACCCTTGACAATTTACAAGAGGAGCAAGGAACTGAACTTGATGTTGCTCAACAAGAACAGGCGGCTGAATTAGAGGCTGCCCAAATGGAACAAGGGGAGGCATTGAAGGCTGTACAGAATGAACAGGAGGCAGAACTGGAGGCTGCCGAGTCAGAAAAATCGGCCGAATTAGAGTCAGATGTTGCAAATCGTGAAACAACATTGCAAAACGACGCTGAAGGGCGCTATGCGATGCTGGAGACAGATGCTGCACAGAAAGCGTCTGAGCTAGACCTAGAAGCAGCAAACCAGCAGGTGATGATGCAAGGCGAGCTTGACGCATTAGGTGCTCAGGCGACGGCTGAAGAAGAGGGAATCAACAGCTATGTTGAAACAGAATCAACTGCACTAGGTGATGAGACCACGGCTGCAACGGGTGAGTTGGAGGGTATGTGGGCAACGATAGAGGTTGATGCTGATAGTCTAATCGGACGATTAGACGCTGAGGCAGGCCGTATTTGTGAGGAGAATCAAGCCGAGGCAGATGCGTTTCTGACAAGGCTCGACCCGTTTGTCGAGGATGCTCAAAAGGCTTGGGCAGGTGTGAAGAAAGCCGCTGCAACACGTTGGAATAAATTTATTGAGAGTGTCACGATTGACTTGAGCTTTCTTGATGGTGCGTTTAAAACATTTAACAAATATGCGACCCAACTCTGGGACGGAATTAAAACCCGAGCTGCTGACTTTGCAATAAAAGCTGGCGTACAGATAGGGAAGGCGATCTCGTGGGCGATGACCGCGTGGGATGAGCTTTCTCAACTCTGGAATAATACAGAAGCCTATCTAAAAGAGCGGGCTACACAAGCTCGTGAATGGATCGTTCAGAAGTCAGATGACGCGCGTGAGTGGGTTGCTCAAAAGGCAGATGATGCACGCCAGTGGATTGTGGAGAAAGCTGAAGCGGCGAACGTATGGATTGGAGAGAAAGCGACACAAGCAAAGGAATTCATCGTAGACCAAGCTGAAAATGCACGTACAACTATTACAGAGGTTGCGGAATCCGTACGAGTCTTGATTGCTGACAAGGCTGAGCAAGCTCGCGTTATGATCGGCGAGGCGGCCGATTCTGCTCGCACCTTCATCGGTGAAACGGCAGAGACCGCCCGCACCTTTATTCGCGAAAAACAGACGATAGCAAATGAGTGGATTGGTGGCAAGGCAGATGATGCCCGCACATTTATCAGCGAAAAACAGACGGTTGTAAATGAGTGGATTGGTGGCAAAGCGGATGCAGCAAATGAATGGATCGGTTCCAAACAGACAGATGCAACAACATGGATTGGTGCGCAGACAGACGCCGCACAAGCATGGATTGATGGTCGCGCTTCACAAGTAGCTGAAGCGTTCCAAGCGGCTGGGCAAGGACTGGTTACAGGTCTAAGCAGCCGCGCGCGTGCAGCCGTTAGTGCTGTTTCGAGTGAAGGTGGCCCGATAGCGAAATTCTTTGGCAGTATCGTCAACTCACTGATTTCTGGTGTGGAGCGTATTGGGTCGTCTGTTGTTAATTTGGCAAGCAAAGGGTTGTCTTGGGGGCTTGGTAAAGTTGAAGGCTTAGCGAGTTCGGCCGTCCAGTTTGTTGGCACAGCCTCAACCAATGCGGTGAATTTCGTGGGCGATACGGCCTCAACTGCTGTCTCTGGTGTGGCTGCAACTGCAACAGGAGCAGTTAATCTTGTTGGTGAGACGGCAACAACATCAGTGAATTTTGTTGAGCAGCGAGCAACAGGCGCGGTTGACTCTGTTGCTAACACGGCAACTGGCGTTGTGAATAACGTTGAAAGTAAAGCAACAGGGGCTGTCAACTATGTTGAAGAAAAGGCCACAGGAGCTGCCAACTACGTTGAAGATAAAGCGGTTAATGTTGTAAATACGACAGAAGGGTTGGCTCAAGGGGCAGTTAATGTTGTGGAAGGGGTCGCAACAGGGGCTGTCAATGGGGTTGAAGGCATATCAAAAAATGTCGTCAATCGAGTTGCAACAACTGCAACTAATCAAGTCAATCGACTAGAAACGACTGCTGCGGTAACAGTTAGCTTGGCGCAGGTGATGGGAACAGGAGCAGTCAATCTCATTGAAGAGTATGGGCCGAATGTGGTTAGTTTTGCAAAACAAGCGTGGGAAGCGACAAAAACAGCGTTTTGGAACTCAACGTTTGGTGGTTTGCAAATTAGGCTGGCTCAGGCGGCGCTCCCCCACGTAACAAGCTTTGTCAGCGGTGTTATGGATCAGGGACGAGCAGGCATTACATGGGTGAACACGCAGGTTGACAGTGCTAAGCAGTGGCTTGAAACGCAGATGCCGGGCCTAATGGCGTGTTGGGAACTCTATCAATCATTTGCCGCTGGAATTGAAGAACGTTTGCGTCAACTGCCTTTGATTGGTGACTTCATTCGCGCAAGTGAGGCAATTACCCAAGCTATCGATCAAATGGTCGAAGGCGCATTGCTGGGTGATCTTATAAAAGACCCAACAGGCTGGAATATTGTCGGTCAAATCATTATGGGGTTCATCCCAATCGCTGGTCAGATAGCAGACATACGCGATCTGATTGCGGTGTTGGATAAGATGGAACGAGGTGAAGCTACCTATCTCGATCTCACCCTTGCGCTCATTGCATTTATTCCAGGGCTTGGTGATGCTGGAAAAGCAACTAAGAATCTCGATCAGGCTCCTGAGATGCTCAAGTTCGTTGATGAGTTGGGAGGGTTATTTGGGGATCTTCCAAAAGGGTTAACAAGGAATATTCTTGATAACCCTGCATTAAAAGAGGCAATTACAAAGAATCCACAAATATTGGAAACGTTGCTCAAACAGGGAGATGAGGGAATAGAGTTGCTTGCTAAGCACGGAGAGCAAGGGATCCGCGTTTTGGAGGAATATGGTGATGAGGGACTCAGAATGCTGCGGGAAGGAGTGTACTCAGTTGTTGAAGGTGCAGATGGACATCTATATAAAGTCTTAGCAGATGGACGTATGGTACGTTGTTCCAAATGTGATTTGGTTCGGAAGCAATTCGCTGAACTGCTTAGTAGAAATAAAAAGTTAGCGGATCAACTCGATGAGATCGATGCAATAGCAGATCCTGTTAAGAAAGCAGAAGCACTGGCTGCATTTGAGAAAACAATAGAGAGTGCGGGGAAATCAGATGCGATCAAACGTGCAACCGACATGTATAAAAACGGCGCAACGTTAGAAGAAGTCATGGAAGAGCTAGGACCTAAGTATAGTTGGGTTGCTCATACTCGGCATGGCGTCAAGGTTGAGAAAGAGGTTCTGGATGCACTTGGCGTTGCAAGCCAAAAATCAAAGGTTACTGTGCAGATTCCCGTCAAAGGTAAGGGAACAATTTCAGTTGATACCGTGCCTGATTATATTGATGGTGGTGTACTTGGGGAGATTAAGAGTGGAAATAATGTTGGATACACACCGCAAATACGAGCACAAATCGAATATGTTAAGCAACAGAAAAGTTTGACCCAATATGTTTTATGGATTAGTAAAGATGCTAAGAATGTAGATCAAAGATTATTCGACTTAGCAGATGATGCTCAATCGCCTGTTATAATCAAGTATATTGAAGATCTAGTAAAAAATTAGTGAGGTAATGTGTATGCGTGAAAAGTTTATTGTGACGGAGAAGAGGCGTCAACCTAGACCCAAACAAATACGGACAACTTTGTATAGTCATAAAAAATTTGATACAGTCGCCCATGCAACTAATTTATTTAATTATCTTTTGTCTAAACCGATGACAGCCCCCACGCACTGGGGGGAAGCTTCCCCGCTTCGGCGAATTAACAAAAAAAGTAAACTAAAATTCATCAATCAGTTTGCTAAGATTGATGTGGCAGATGGACAAAAGTATTCACTTTCATTTTTTGAACGAAAATCAGAACCAGTTGCATCATATCGTGTCACATGGAGTGATTTAGAAGATTCTCTTTTTGAATCAAGTACGTATAGAATTTCCCCAGACGATAATGAGGAGTTGTTTGATTTAGAAAAATGGATTGATTTTTCACTTGGATTAATAGAAATGCATGATGCATATTATGCATCTATTTTACTAGACGCGGAATTCTATGATAAAAACATGCTTCAATATCGAGAACAAATATCTGCCCAGTTTACTTCAACAGCAATTGCCCCATCAGGTACAGATCTTTCAAGAGGGGTTCCAAGCGTATATTGGGGCAACTACTTTAGTTCATTTTATGTTGATTGGTTCGGTCGAGAGAAATTTGAAACATTGCCATGTTTTGAGAAAACATGGTTGGATAATGGGGGAATATTTTTTACAATTGCACCAACATTGTTTGATTGGGACACATCAGAAGCACGATTGTATGAGCATCAAATTAAACAGCATCTTGGTGAAAAGGCATTTTTTGATTTAGATACAGTTTGTACGTTTTTAGAGCATGAAGAACCATTAGCCGCTACTGTGTCGCCTGAGTTTTTGCAGCCACCGCGCTGGATACCCGATTTCCCGTTTGAATATTCAAGACCATCAAATCAACCCTACACAAAGTATGCCCCAACCGTCATGAAACAATTTTATGATGATCCAATTACGATGGATCAAGAATTGAGAGCCGCTTATCCACAGAACTACACCTAATAGTTACCTAATTGTCTAAATGTCTAAGCGAATTTTGATGATGCCGAGTGGCGTAGGCTGGTCACATGCAACTCGGCTACGATTAATTGCAGATCAGTTAGTAAATTGTGATTTTGAGATCGCCGTTCTATGTTGTGCGGCGCATCGCGATCTGTTTTCGGCCTATCGTCGTTTTCCGACGGTTGATGTTGTCATTACTGATTTTGCCAGTAATGTTTTTGCTGCCTATGATATTGAACTTGTTGAACAGTGTGTGCGGGATGAAATGCAGGCAATCAGTGTATTCCAGCCGGATCTGATTGTAGCTGATTTGCGATTGACGGCCTCCATCTCTTCACGTGTGGCAAATGTGCCGATGGTAAGCATAATCAACGCCGCGTTGGGAAGGACGTTCGATCCCGTTTCGGCGTTGGTGAGTGGGTCGGGATGGGCGGCACGATTAATCGGCCGAATTGTGCAAACACAACAAAAGCAAGCACTTGTCAAAATCTTCTGTCGGGTCGCCCGACAATTTCGCCTACGTGGTTTAGAATCGCTTTCTGACTTTTTGGAGGGCGATTTAACCTTGCTGGCTGACTTCCCACAGTTTTGTCCATTGACGGCAATGCCTAATGGTTATCATTATGTCGGCCCGATTATTTGGGAAGGGGATAGCGAAACGGTTCATTTGCCAACAATTAATCCGTTACGACCGCTGATTTATGTGACTATTGGCAATACGGGTTCGGCCGAATTGATTCATACTGTCATCAATGTTTTTCGCTATGAACCCACTTACCAAGTAATAATAACGAGCGGGGCATATGCTGCACAAGCGCCCTTTGAGCTTGCACCGCACATCAAACTTGCTCAATTTATTCCAGGGATGCACATTTTGCCACATGCTTGGGCGGTTGTTCACTGTGGCGGCAGCGGCACGACTTACCAAGCAATCCGCCATGGTATTCCTGCGCTTGTCGTACCATACAATAATGAACAGCAGATCAATGCTCGTCTTATACAGAAGCATCATCTAGGGCGTTTTTTATCGCCTAAGCAGAACTTGTCTGTCGAATTGTTGCCTGCGCTTGAGAAACTGGCTGATAGTGACCATACGACAGCGTTTACACTATTCCAAGCATTATTCCAGCTTCCAGGGGAAACAATCGCCGCACGGCATATCGAACGTTTTTTGCACAATAGGCATTATCTAGAACAAACATAGAAAGCTTTGCATCTCCAAGCAAAATTAGTTAGAAGATGTTGCATTTCGATAGCTTACAGTGGCACATAGTTATTGAATGATAAAGTGGGGTTTGACTTCACAGCGGCTAGACTAATAGATGCAATTAATAAACAAGTTGCAGGGCGCTAATCAACGACAATGCCAACAATTATTGTTCGCGCACATAATGTTCAAGACAAAAAATCACTTTTGAGGGATTTACAAAAAGTTTTATCGCTCAGCTATGGGGAGCTGAATAAACGGATCAATGGTCATGGTATTGTGGCAACATATATTTTATTTATGAATGATCATAAAGATGTCGCGACCAAACTCCGTTTTCTGCTTGATACAATACCAAAGACAGTCTGTCTGCACCTTTTTCAGTTAGAAGATAAGTTAGATTATGATTCAATATTTGAGTTAGAAAATTAAAGCAAATATGTTGATTTTGATTAGTTGCTTACAACAAACAGCTAAGGGTTTATCAACCCAACTATTAGATGCAAACTTAGCCACGCATATTAGTGTTCTTCCTGAAACAGTTCGATACTATCGAGACGACAACCAAAATGCGTCTGTTGTTCAGACAATGCTCATGATGACGACTTCTCAATCTATGATTGAAGAAGTTTTCACTTTTCTTCAGAAGAAAGAATTCATTCCTCCGCACACCTCAGTCGCCATTCTTGGCGGATCATATCATACTGATTATGCAAATTGGTTAACACAGGCTCTAATACCTCAACAAGATGATGGGGTAGGAGAACTGCAATCGTAGTTACAAGTCACAAAAAATTGTAAAGGCTTGGTACTAGGCCCACATATGGTGCTCAATAAGTGGGAATCCTACTGAGGGGATGATGAATTTAACTTTAGCGATATGTATATGCCCTGTTTCGGTTGTTGTCTTGATTAGAGAAAGGCTCTTTGAAGAGTATTTAGTTGCAACTATTGATGTCGTTTTTTTAGCAGAACATTTCAGTATTACTAATACATCTTTAACAAGTGAAAAGGAAGCAATACTAATAATAGTGACGGTTGATTTGTTGCTAGAAGATGTTTTTTGGCATATTGATAATGTATATCCCACGGCTCACCCCATCACAGTAGGTATGGGATGGGTCCGATTTACACCGATAGATGAAACATGGCTGCGAAGCCAAATTGGGCCTGAAGGTATCTGATCTATCTGTAGCTGCCCCAGATGAAGGCGATCAACGCCCAAAAAGTCAAAGCCATAAGAACCTTAGAGGCACAGATAGTAGTAATTCGGAAGAATTTGCAACACGTATTATAAATATGACTAAGCGTTGGGCAAAAACAAACCTCACGATTGCATGGGCTGAGAAACGTGTTGATAAGCAAAAGGACAAAACGAAAGCGCAAAAAATTATAAAAGATGAAATCAAACGTAAGATGGTCAGTTACTATATTCGTGAGCATAAAGATAGTAAAGAGTAGTCATGATTTTTTTGATTAATTGCACCCATGTACATGCCGAACTGATTTCACAGACATTGTTACGGAACAATTGGGTTGCACATATCAGTGTAATCCCCAACGTTGTGCGTTCTTATCGTGAAGATGATCAGATCATTTCTTTAGAGCAAACGCTATTGTTAACGGAGACGCACGTTGAGTTGGTTGATGTCATTGGCGAGTGGCTTGAAGAGCAGGCATTTTCACCGCCAGCAACAGCGGCTGCTTTGAAAGAGGGAACATATCATATTGACTATGTTAATTGGTTTAAGGGCGTGTTGTCTAATACAGCTTAAATTATTGAGTAGGTTACAGAAAAAATTGAATCACAGAGATGCAAAGGACGTTGAGATTTTGAGATTTAACAGAAGACTACCTCTGGATGGCTTCTCCTCACGCTTTTGTAGTTACTCCCAAACTATTGGGGATCTAAGTAGGCAATTATGCAAAAG
>JBMZDF010000168.1:0-11147 GCA_049614105.1 Promineifilaceae bacterium (SeqCode) | reverse complement strand
AAACACTCCCACGCGGAGCGTAGGAGCGAGTCACAATATATCTGTGATTTAAGCCCCTTTGTACCCTACTCAGAAATATAAGTCATTTGGCTCAGTCATATTCTGACACCCAAATGGGGAACTGTTCACGAGCGGGGGTGTCGGTTAACTGACGCAGCCCTTTGCCATCGCGGCCGATTATCCAAACGTCACGATTGCCGCTTTTGTCAGAGATAAACACGATATGGTTTCCATCTGGCGACCAGTCTGGTTCATCTATCCCGCTATTCATATTGGTTAACTGGGTTAGTTTCCTTGCGTCAATCTGATACCGATAAAGCTCGTCGTACCCATCTTTGCTGACGGTGAGGACTAATTCTTGCCCGTTTGGATGCCAATCGACGTCTCGTTCAGAAGCCAGCGGGGAGACATACTCAAAACGGATAGTTTGGCCTGTTATGTCGATCTGCATGAAATTGTACTGCCCATCTCGTAGCACGCTGAACACCAGTTGACTGCCATCTGGCGACCATGCGGGATCGACCGCATTCAACGCCGAGAGTCGTTTTTCCGTAAAGGTGTCAAGGTCTGCAATAAAGATCCCCTGCTCGCCTGCGCTGTTGCGTGTGTAGGCGATTTGTTGACCATCAGGCGACAAGATAGGATCATAAATTTTGTTCAGTACGATCAAATAGGCATCTGCAAACACATACTTATTCAAATGCTGTTTGCGAGCAAACGTAACTTTGGCGCTATCCTGCGACACATAGGCTAGTTGTTCCGTCGCTTGATTCCAACTTAGGTAACGTTTCTTCGTCTCGTCTGTGTATGGCGTCAGGCGGATTTCAAGACCCGATTCGAGCATCAGCAAGTAGAGTTGGTCAACATGCTTGGTGTGTTCATTTGAGCTATAGACAATATACCCACTTGGCAAATTATCATCAGGTGGCGCAACCGTTACGCTGGGCTGTCTGGTGCGTGACGTAGGGGAAGGTGTTGCGACATTGGTCTGTTTGACTTCAACTGTAATGGCCCCAAATGATGTGTTGGGTTGTGGGCTGGAAAACCATTGTGAAGAATTCAATAGATACAGAAACATATAAACCAGCATTAAGAACACAAACAAACTGACAACTTTTCTGAGTGTGTTTGTGGTTTGTCTTTGAGATGTTGGCATGGTCTCTGACTCACTGATAATCAGCGGCTCGATCCAAAACCTGCTAAGCGCATGAGGGGCAATGGTGCGCTCCTCTTTGCAAGTTGGGCAAATCCAACAGCTCTGTTCGGAGCCTAATTGGGCGATGCCGTGTCGCTGCTCGCAGGTAGCACACCAGACCAGCAGAGACAGCTTGCTACAGTTAGGGCAAGTTAACGTTAAATCTAAATTTGAGGTTGATAGTTGCTCTGTGTAACGATGATGGCAGCGATCGCACCAGATATCTGTTTCTAAAATGAACACACAATACTCCTTACAAGGAGTATACGCAGATAGCCGGATTTTGTTCTAAGGTTGTCAGGAAAAACCGCAGTATTTTCCTATCGCAATGCGTTTTTCTGGAGCGGAACAGGTGACGATACCGTTCAGGACTCAATGTGTCCCATTTTTCTTAAGCCCCATTGATGGGACGATAAATTGATCGCGGAAAATAGCGTGGCAGATCATTTCACAGGCGGTTTGGTGGCGTTGCCAGTACAACGCCTCTGGCACGCTGGCTGGGCTGGGGAGGATGGCGTAGAAGTTGAAAATGAGGGCGGTGACCGTTTGAGCGGTGACATCGATGCTGAGCGTGGGGTGGGTCATTTCGGCCGAAATCCCCACCTCAATAATCTGCCAAATTCGCTTATAAACAGCCGCCGCAAGCAAATCCAGCTTATTGCGAAACGGCCCATCTCGCACCGCAAGCTCACGCACCGCATCCGAGATACTATAGAAAACCTGATTGTACGGAAAAGCGAGACGCAACTGCTCCGCCAAATACATCAACGGGTCTTGCCTCACAGCCGCAGGATCAACCTCGCTCAATCCTGCATACCCGCCCACTTGATCAGCCAGCAGGCGCAATAAAATTTGACGCTTATCCTTAAAGTTGAAGTACAGCGTGCCGATGCTGACCCCAGCACGTTCGGCAATCTCGCGGGTGTTCGCTCCGTGATACCCCTTTTCTGCAAACAGCGCGGCGGCCGCTCTAAAAATGGCGTCTTGTTTGGCTGAGCTACGCGCTTGCTGTGGTTTTCGGGCAACTTCTTCGTCTGCAAATAAGGTCTCAATATCAAAAAACATAAGGGTAAAACAGGTTATCAGGTGTTTAGATTATCAACAATTGCATTAACTAGAACTTGAGCTATAGTTCGATTTCTGCGCATAATTATCGGCGAATGGCAGGAGAAGGCAAACAGTTCGGCCGATTACCAGAAAAATAAAGATAAAGGGCGTATTGATTGACACGGCACTGGACTAAAGTTTAAGGTGTACACAGCAAGCAGTAAGGAGCAAAAAGGTCTGTTTTCTTGCTCCTCATTCTCTATTCCATTCTTTCTATGACAAACTTATCTCAAAAAACAATTCTTTTAACAGGCGCGACGGGCGGCTTTGGTCAGCACTTTATGCGACAACTGCTAGCTAAAGGCGGTCGCCTGATTGTCAGCGATCTGGATGCAGGGGCGCTGGCCGCGTTGGCACAGAAAATACACAATGAGGTTGGAGCGGGCGAGATTGTTGCCAGCATTGGTGGTGATTTGAGTACCCGTCACGGTGTGGACGCATTGTGGAGCGAGGTCGAGGCGTTAGGCGAACCAATTGATGTGCTCATCAATAATGCAGGCATTGGTTTCATGGGGCGTCATGATGAAGTGCCGCAGGACAAATGGGAGCGATTGATGCAGGTGAATCTGTTGTCTCCTATGCGCCTTTGTGCGTTTGCGGCACCGCAGATGATTGCGCGGCGCGATGGGCATATTGTCAATATCGCCTCATTAGCATCATGGATGGCTGATATTGGCATGACGGCGTATGCGGCGAGCAAGTATGGGCTGCGCGGCTTTAGCGAGGCGCTGGCTGATGAGCTTGAGAAGCATAACGTGCGTGTTTCGGCCGTTTATCCTTTCTACAGCAACACCGCAATTTTAGACTCCCCACGCTATGGAACGCTAGCGGCCGAACACGTCATCAAGACAGATCGCAGCAAAGCAACCAACCCTGCCGACGTGGTGCGCGAAACGATTGCCGCCATCGAAGCGGATCGAATGCCAATCTTTCCCGACAAAATAGGGCGTTTTCTCTACAAGTTAAAACGATACACACCGAGCGTATTTAATTTTTTCAAGAGCCGTTTTAGCGCAGCGGAAAGCAGTTAGGCCGATCATAAGTAGTCATTAACGAAAACCTCTGAGGTTTTTATGCACAAACCAGAGTAGATGACAACAAACCTCTGAGGTTTATTGATCAAACCTTTTTGTGGCGCACTTGGACATAAAAGAGAAGCACCGATTGTCAGGGAGATATGAAACCAAAAGTATTAGACGTATTAGTGATTGGCGCTGGATTTGCAGGCGTGTGTGTTGGCATCAAGCTGTTAGAACAGAGCGTGACCAACTTCCGGATTGTTGAGAAAAGCACAGGAATTGGCGGCACTTGGTATGAGAATACTTATCCCGGTGCGGCTTGCGATGTTGCCTCGCACCTTTATTGCTTTTCGTTTGAGCCAAACCCAAACTGGTCGCGGGTCTATTCAAAACAGCGCGAAATTCAAGCGTACATTGAGCATTGCGTCGAGAAATATGGGCTGCGACGCTATATTTCGCATGGCAAGCACGTGCTGCGCCAACAGCTCGATGAGACAAAGCGCGTCTGGGTCACGCAGTTTGCCGATGGAGAAGTGCTGCACAGCAAACATGTTGTTTCAGGTATTGGCGGCTTGCACGTGCCAAAAATCCCCGAATTTGAAGGAAAACAGACGTTTGGCGGCGTTTCGATGCACTCAGCCCGCTGGAATCATGCGTTTGACTATCGTGGAAAGCGTGTTGCGATGATTGGAACGGCGGCAAGCGCAATCCAAATTATTCCCGAATTGGCAAGCGACGTTGAGCAGCTTGTGGTGTTCCAACGGACGCCCAACTATGTTGCGCCCCGTTACGATCGGGCCTACTCTGACAAAGAGAAAGCGCGGTTTAAGCGTTGGCCGTTTCTGAATAATTTGCTGCGGCAGTTTATTTTCATGCGTTTGGAAATAGTGCTGTATCCATTTGTAAAGCAGAATTCTAGGTTAGGGGCGCGAGGTGCAAAGCGGGTCAAAGAGTGGATGCGCAGCGTGATCAAGGATGAGCGACTGCATGAGGCAATGGCCCCCGATTATCAGATGGGCTGCAAGCGGATTTTGATTTCAGACCATTATTATGAGACGTTCAATCGGCCGAATGTCAGCCTCATCACCAGCAGCATCGAGCGAATAACCGAGACGGGCATCGTCTCGGCCGATGGCAAACATCATCACGTAGATGCGATTGTGTACGCAACGGGGTTTGACCTTGACAAACATTTGACGTCGATTGACGTTATCGGCCGAAATCAAACCCGCCTCGCCAACACATGGGCCGACATCCCTACCGCCTATCGCGGCGTCTGCACCGCTGGGTTTCCCAATTACTGGTTTGTCACTGGCCCCAACACGGGCGTCGGCACAACTTCCATTGTGTTCATGATTGAACAAGCGACGCGCTACATTTTGGAATGCATCAAGCTGGCGGACGGTGGCAACCTGATCGAGGTCAAACCAAACGTTGAGCAAGCGTACAACGCCGAGATTCAGGCCGCGTTGGGCGAAACAGTCTGGGCCAGCGGTTGCAAAAGCTGGTATATGCGTGAAGATGGCCGAATCGCCATCCTCTACCCTTATGATGCTCGCACATGGCGCAAATCGATGCGGCGTGTGAATTCGGCCGATTTCCAGATCCAGAAAATCTAACTCAATCAATCCTGCGCTCCTCATTTTCTCCTAAACTCTGGCTACTTAACCGTCTGGCTGGTACAGTAAAGATGGTTAGAAATGCTGCATCAAATTTTGAGATGAGAGGATTGCTTCAAGATGTCAAAACAGAGTTACGATTACATCATTGTCGGCGGCGGCTCCGCAGGTTGCGCCCTTGCCAATCGGCTAAGTGAAGATCCAAATAATCAGGTGCTTGTCTTGGAAGCGGGACGCCCTGATTCGCTTTGGGACATATTTATCCACATGCCAGCGGGGTTGAGCACGCCAATTGGCAACAAATATTACGACTGGTGCTATGAATCTGAGCCAGAACCGCACATGAACAACCGCCGTATTTTTCACGGACGAGGCAAAATTCTAGGCGGATCGAGCAGCATCAACGGCATGATTTTTCAGCGCGGCAACCCGCTCGACATTGATCGCTGGGGCGCGGACGATGGAATGGAACAGTGGGATTACGCACACTGTTTGCCCTACTTCAAGCGCATGGAAAATTGTTTGGCGGGTGGTGACGCCCATCGCGGGGATAATGGCCCGCTCAAGCTGGAGCGTGGCCCTGCATCAACGCCTTTGTTTAACGCATTTTTTGAGGCGGTTCAACAGGCAGGCCATCCGTTGACAGATGATGTCAACGGGTATAAACAGGAAGGGTTCGCGAAGTTTGACCGCAATGTGTATCGTGGTCGCCGCTTGAGTGCGGCGCGTGCGTATTTGCATCCTGTGTTAAATCGGCCGAATTTAACCCTCATCACCCGCGCCCTTGCAACCAAAATTGTGTTTGAAGGCAAAAAAGCGGTGGGCGTCAACTATACGCGCTGGGGTCGCCAGCACACGGCGCGTGGCGGCGAAATTATCTGCTGCGGCGGCTCGATCAACACGCCACAACTGTTGCAACTTTCGGGCGTCGGCAACGCCAAACATTTGCGCTCGCTTGGAATTGACGTGGTGCATGATTTGCCCGGCGTGGGTGAAAACCTGCAAGATCACCTTGAAGTGTATGTCCAGCATAGTTGCACACAGCCCGTCTCGATGCAGCCCGCGCTGAACTGGTGGAATCAGCCGTGGATTGGCTTCCAATGGCTGTTTATGCGCAAGGGAGCGGCGGCAACCAATCATTTTGAGGCGGGTGGATTTATTCGCAGCAATGACGATGTGGCGTACCCGAACCTGATGTTCCACTTTTTGCCGCTGGCGATTCGTTATGATGGGTCAGCGCCCCCTGATGGGCATGGGTATCAGGTGCATATCGGCCCGATGTATTCAGACGCACGCGGGTCTGTCAAAATCAAATCGGCCGATCCAACCGCCAAACCCGCGCTACAATTTAACTACCTGTCAACAGATCAAGACCGTCGCGAGTGGATCGAGGCAATTTGGCATGCCCGTAACATTTTGAACCAACCCGCGTTTGCCCCCTTCAGCGGTGGCGAAATTTCACCTGGGCCAAGCGTGGCGACAGATGAGCAAGTGCTGGATTGGGTCGCACGTGATGGCGAAACAGCTTATCATCCGTCCTGCACCTGCAAAATGGGAACGGACGACCTAGCTGTTTTAGACCCGAACACGATGAAGGTGTATGGCGTGGAAAATCTGCGCGTCGTCGATGCGTCTGCGATGCCTTACGTGACCAACGGCAATATCTATGCGCCAACGATGATGTTGGCTGAAAAATCGGCCGATATAATCCTCGGCAACACAATGTTAGCCCCAGAACATGTTGAGTTCTATCAACACAAATTAGCACAAAACTAAATGCGTCACCGCAGAACGGCTCGCGAAACACGTCAACTAATATTCAACGCCTGCACTACAATTTTAGTGCAGGATGGACTGCCCACGTTGACGCTTGAAGCAGTTGCCAACGAAGCTGGTTTGAGCAAAGGCGGCTTGCTTTATCATTTTCCGACAAAGGTGACGCTGATCGAATCGTTGTTTGCACATCACCTTGATCTGTTTGATGACAACATTCAACAGCAAGTGACCGTTGCGGACGATCGCACCGCAGGCAGTTGGCTACGCGCTTACGCCCAAGCCTCAATCGACCAGATCGCAGATCCTGAGACAGCCAGCGTGTTTGCAAGCCTATTCGCAGCGGGTGAACAATATCCAAGCGTGCTGCAAATTATGCGTGACCGTTATGTCAACTGGCAGCAACAGGTAGCCAAAGATAGCGTACAACCTGCTTGGGCGATGTTGTTCCGTCTGTTGGTTGATGGGCTGTGGTTTACGCAGATGTACAGTTTTTCGCCCCCCGATCCGCACCTTGGAAACGAGGTTCACCAATTGCTGATTGCGATGACCCAATTGGAACATCATCATGCCTGATCCAAAACAGAACAAACCGACGAACATCCGCCAAGATCGTAAAGACGCCGACCGAAATTTAATGTTGCTGGTCATATTTGCACTCGTCGTTCTCGGTGGTGGCGCGATAGCTTGGGTGTATGGCGTCGGTGCGGCGGCGGCTGGCTTGCTGTGTCTGGGCGGCGGCGCGGTTCTCGTTTTGTTCCTCTGGTGGATGTTAAGCGCAATTGAACGCTGGCGAGAGAATTCGGACTATTAGGAAGGATAAAGGGTGAAGGATGAAGGATGAATAATAAGCAGGAAGGCGCAATCAACAGTAGTTTGCGTCATGGTTGATGAAGAACAATACACCGCAACTTTTTTCTTCATTTTTCATTCTCCATTTCCCATCTTCTCCTTTCCCCACAAAAATTAATATGACAAAAGCAGTTTTTATCCCACACAGTCAATATCAAGAATATCCCGTAGACGAGATGCGGGCGCGGGCGCAGGCATTTTATGCTGAGATCAACCGTCGGCGCACGGTGCGCGAGTTTTCCGATCGGCCCGTGCCGCGTGACATTATCGAAACCTGTTTGCTGGCAGGCGGTACGGCCCCCAGCGGGGCAAACCTGCAACCGTGGCACTTTGTTGTGGTCAGCGATCCTGAGATCAAGCGTAAGATTCAGGCGGGCGCTGAGGACGAGGAGCGCGAGTTCTACAGTGGACGTGCGCCGCAAGAGTGGCTTGATGCGCTAGCGCCGTTGGGAACGGATGAAAACAAGTCGTTTTTGACGATTGCACCTTATCTGATTGCGATTTTTGCGAAATCGTATGATTTGCTGCCTGATGGGCGTCGTGTCAAAAATTATTATGTGCAGGAATCAGTTGGTTTGGCGACTGGAACCCTAATCACGGCGTTGCATCATGCGGGGCTTGTTTCACTGACGCATACGCCTAGTCCGATGGGGTTTTTGAATGAGGTGTTGAATCGGCCGAAAAACGAACGCGCCGTCATGCTGCTCATTGTTGGGTATCCGGCCGATGATTGCGAAGTGCCAACCCACGCGATGCAAAAGAAAAGCCTTGACGAGATCGCTACCTTTCTTTAGACCGCGTGCGTTCTGTTTACTCAAATAGTTCGTTTAGCTCTTTCATCAGTTCATCTTGCGTTGCGTCGGACAGACCACGTGCGGCGGCGGCCTGTCTGATTGGCTCCCATGCGGGAACGGCAACGTCTTTTGTAGGCAGGCCGTAGCGGGTTAAAATTTCGGCCGAATCGGGCCATTGTCGCAGCATCCCGCGCAAGGTCATTTCCCTTGAAATTGATCCGCTTTTGACGGCCGATTCTGATGCCTGCGCCATCATCTGCTCAAAATTGTTGCCAAAAACATCAGCCTCACACGCCAACCCACATTTGCGAATGGCGCTTACAAACGGCCTGAAATCAGGGTCGCGCATTTTGCGCGGGTAAATTCGCAGTGGATAGTCTGATCCGTATAAAATTTTGCGCGGATCGATGCAGGTGAGCGCCGTCTGAAAAATACGCTTGGTTGGATAAAGCAGAGGGGACGCAGCCGTATCGTACCAAACGTTTGCCAACTGCTTGCGCACCTGCGGCATCAATTCGTAAAAAATCAGCCCCCCGCCCCAGTGGGCAAAAATCAACTTGAGCGCGGGAAACCGCTGGGCAAGGTCAACATATTCGCGCAGAGGTGTGGTGCTTTTGCCTGTGTACCAGTTGCCAACTTCTTCCCCAACATGCAAATTAATCGGCACATTGCGTTCGATACACAGCTCGGCCAAACGCGAAACAATTGGGTCGTCAAGGCGAAAATTTTGCGCGTAGGGGTTGATTTCGCCTAAGCCGACCAGCCCCGCATCTAGGCAGCGTTTTAGCTCGGTGTAGGCTGCCTCGCCCGCGTTGGGGGAGACGATTGCCAGCGACATGATGCGATCGGGGTAGCGGTTAACCAAATCAATCGACTGATTGTTACGCATGACGCAGTTTTCATGCCGCTGGTAATATTCGCCGACGAGTAGGACTTTGTCGATGCCAGCGGCGTCCATGTCGGCGATCATTTTTTCGGCCGAAACCCACCCCTGAATCGACCCCTCACCATTTAGCAAGCGGTTCATGTAAGGCTCACCCATCGTCAATAGCTGCGTTTTTAGCTGAGGTGGCGTGAAATGGACGTGTGCATCAATTATCATGCCCGAATTGTAACCCGAAGCAGATCACTTGCTTAGAAAACACCCCTTCCTATCGATATTCGCACAAATTCCTTTATAATCGCACGATCATGCGACGTCCTGACTATTATCTAGTAATTGATCTTGAAGCAACCTGCTCTGACAACGAATCTATCCCTCGAAATGAAATGGAAATCATTGAGATTGGCGCAGTTATTGTCGACGCCCTCTCATATGATTTAGTTGACGAGTACCAAACCTTTGTCAAACCTGTTAGGCATCCACGCCTAACACCCTTTTGCGTTGAACTGACCTCTATCAGGCAAATCGAGGTAGAAGTTGCACCTCGTTTTCCTAAAGCGATGCAGTCATTGAAAAGCTGGCTGAGAGCCTATCCACATGCGCTGTTTGGTTCATGGGGCAACTATGATCGCATCCAGTTCGAGCGAGACTGTCATTTTCACCGTGTTGACTATCCCTTTGGCAGACACCATGTCAATCTGAAAGACGCATTTGCCAAACAGAACCATCTGCGGCGACCCGTTGGCATGACAACCGCCCTGCGCATGACCAATACACCGCTGCGTGGACGCCACCATCGCGGCATCGACGACGCCCGCAACATTGCGCGTTTGCTACCGTTTATTATGTAGCCTTGCCGACTAGCGGCAAGGCACTTGCGTTATTGATCGGGATCACAGGGAACAGGCATCTGGGCCGTTTTGATGCGCCAGTCGTTGATCGTTTTGTAGCGGTCACGTGGGGCTGAAATTCGGCCGATTACAACCGCATCCCCCGTCCCAGCCGCCACAACCGACCCACGCACGCCATAAGACTGCACCGCCTGATAAAGACCAAGCGCAGGCAAATCATCCGCGAAAGCGCCGTTGAAGCCTGCATAATACTCAAAACGTTCCTCTGGCTCATAAAGCTGACGCGCCACTTCAAGCGCCTCACTCGCTCGACGATTGTTCCAGCCAGCATAATTTTGCCCACTCACAATCGCCTCTTGGCTCCAAAAATCATACAGATCAGGATCACGCAGCGGCAAGACGTCAACAATCGCGATGTCAAAGGCGCGGCTGCGTAAACTCTCGCGATAAGTGTCCACAGGCTGAATATCGACCTCAACCGCGATCGCGTTTAGGGCAAGCTGTGTTTGCAATGCGGTGGCTAGCGCCTGTTGGCGTGGTGTATCGGCCGATAACAGCCTCAAACGCAACGTCTCAATCACCGTATCTTTCACACGCTGCCGCGCACCGCTGACTTCATCCAAAGGCCAGTTCGCCTCCACTAACAACGTCGTCGCAGAAAAAGCGTTTGTTGCCAGCAGCGGGAAACTAGGGTTGGCGGCCCAATTGTGCGGGGCAAACGGGCCATTAAACGGCACACCCTGCCCTGCCACAGCGACGTCAATCAACGCGCTGCGGTCGATGCTGTGCGCGATTGCTTCGCGAATACGCTGGTCGACAGCGATGCCGACTTCGTTGTTAAAAATCAGGTGGGTGGTATGCGGTTCGGGGGCGCTGAAAAATCGAATGTTGGGTAGGGTTGACAGGGTTTTGAACGATTCGGCCGAAATTAACCCCACCGCATCAATCTCCCCATCACGATATGCAAGGGCCATTGCATTGTCCGAAGCGAAAAAGCGCAACGCCAGTCCGTCTAAATCGACATCGCCCCAGTACGCCTCATTGGGTATTAAGC
>JBMZDF010000167.1:0-11185 GCA_049614105.1 Promineifilaceae bacterium (SeqCode) | reverse complement strand
GACAGCATTTAATAATCGCCATTCAATCGTATAATCGAGACTTGCGAGCGCATGTAGAATTGTTGCAAAGTGCGCCCCCTTGTCCATGGATAGTAAACGTTTTACATTCTCTAGTACAAAATATTTAGGTCTGTTTGTCTTTAATATTTTAACAATTAGCTCGAATAATGTTCCGCGAGCATCTTGAATTCCAAGCTTTTTGCCAGCACTCGAAAAAGGTTGACATGGAAACCCTGCTGTTAGCAAATCATGTGAGGGAATCTGATCCAAACAAAGGGATAAGTCGCCCTCACAGTGCTCATTATTGCCAAAATTCGCCCGGTACACTTTCGATGGTTTTGAAGCCTTGTCATTAGCCCAAACTGTTTCAATCCCCAGCGTATTGCAGGCTAGGCGAAATCCCCCAATTCCTGCGAAAAGTTCAATTGCTCTCATAGAAAATATCCAGCAAACATATCCTTTCACCACAACGCTGGTTACTTGTCCATGCCGAGCTGATCGATCAAAAAGGCGTAGTCAAAGGCGACATCTTTGAGGTAGTCATAGCGACCTGATGAGGCGAAGTGACCCGCACCCATGATCATTTTGAGGATCAGTTTGTTGTCATCTGTTTTGGTGTCGCGTAGCTTGGCAACCCATTTGGCAGGTTCCCAATATTGCACACGCGGATCGTTGAGGCCGGCTGTGACGAGCAGATTGGGATAACGCTGTGCTTTGACGTTGTCGTAGGGAGAGTAACCGAGCATGTACCAATAATATTCGGCGTCCATCGGGTTGCCCCATTCGGCAAACTCGCCTGTTGTCAACGGAATTGACTCGTCGAGCATTGTGCTGATGACATCGACAAAAGGAACGCCTGCGATCGCTGCCTTGAAAAGGTGCGGTGCGATATTAAGGACGGTTCCCATCAGCAAACCGCCTGCACTACGACCTTCCATCGACATTAAATCTGGCGTTGTGTAGCCCTCTGCGATAACGTGCAGAGCACAGGCAACAAAGTCTGTAAAGGTGTTGCGCTTGTTGAGGAATTTGCCGTCCTCGTACCATTCGCGCCCCATGATTTGGCTGCCGCGCACGTGGGCGACGGCGAAAATCATGCCGCGATTGAGCAAACTGAGACGTGCTGAGCTAAAGGTTGGATCAACGGTGATGCCGTAGGAGCCGTAGCCGTAAAGGTGTAGGAAGGTTGGCTGTGATCCATCAAATGCATCTTTGCGGTGAACGATGGAGATCGGGATTTGTTTGCCGTCCTCGGCCGATGCGAAGATACGAAAAGTGGTGTAATCGGCCGAATCATAGCCACCCAAAACGGGCTGCTGCTTTTTCAGCTCCATCTCGCGCGTGACCATATCATAGTCAAAAGTTGAGCTAGGCGTCACCATTGACGTGTAGCTAAAGCGCAACGTGCCGCTGTTGGCATCTGGGTTTGCACCGCCGCTGATAGTGTAGACCGATTCAGGCATCGTAACGGCATGCGTTTCGTCTGTGTCAAACGCTTGGATCTGGATCGTTTTAAGACCATTCTCACGTTCATAGCGCACCATGAAGTTTGCAAACAGGTCGATACCTTCCAGCTTGATGGCACTGCGATGCTCAATAAGCACCTGCCAATTGTCGCGGCTAGGCGCGTCGGGGGTGGTGGTCATCAACTTGTTGTTTGTTGCGTCGTCGGCGTTGGTGACGATGTAAAACAGGCCGTTGCGATGGGAAACTGTGTAACGGATGCCTTCCTCTCGCGGCTGCATGAGGGTCAATTCGGCCGAACTGTTATCTGCTGCCACAAACCAATTTTCATACGTCTCGATCCCGAAAGAGCCTGTGAACAAATACTTTTTGTCCTTCGTCATGTAGGGATAGACGCTATAAAGTTGGTCAGGTTCGTGATAAACGAGCACGTCGTCGCTTTGGGCCGTGCCGAGCGTGTGGCGGAATAGTTTGTCGCTGCGTTTGGTGTCTTCTTCTTCGGTGGTGTAGAAAAGCGTGGTGTTGTTGACAAATTCGGCCGAACCCGCCGCATTCTCAATCACATCCTCAAGATGCTCACCTGTCTCCAAGTTCAAGAAACGAACGGTATACGTTTCTGCCCCTGTTGTATCCAGCCCGTAAGCCAACAATTTATGATTAGGGCTTGTTTCGTAGACACCCATCCGCAGATATTTGAACTCGTTTGCATCCCAAATCGCATTGAGATCGACCAGCACCTCCTCATCTGCTTCTAAAGAGCCGTGTTTGCGACAATAAATCGAATACTGTTGCCCTTCAACGGTGCGCGAATAATAGTAATAGTCGCCCTCTTTCACAGGTACGCTGTCGTCTGTTTCTTTGATGCGGCCGACCATCTCCTCGTATAGCGTTTGCTGGAGATCTTTTGTATGCGCCGTTTGGGCTTCCATGTACGCATTTTCAGCTTCTAAGTGCGTAATGACCTCTGGATTAGTCTTTTCACGCAGCCAAAAATAGTCATCAGTGCGTGTGTGGCCGTGGGTTGTTATTTCGTGTGGTCGTTTGTCTGCGATTGGAGGAGTCATGAGAGGGTATTCAGTATTCGGTATTCGGTGACTGAATACCGAATGCCGAATACCATGCTTGTCGTTACGATTGATTAAGAACGTGATCGTTTAGATAGGCAGCGAGTGCGTCTTGCCAAGGGCGTAGGGTGATGCCTAGTGCGGCGGCGGCGTTGTTGTGCAATGCGCCAAAGGGTGGGGGGGTTGAGGCGCGATTAAACTCGCTGCTTAGAATTTGCTCATTGGGAACCTGTTGCAAACCCGCGATGCGTAAAATTTCGTTGGCAAATTCCCAACGGGAGCAACTGCCGTGGTTGGTTAAATGATAGGTTCCGTACTGTTTTGTTTGCAGTAGTTCAATAATAGCCGCTGCACAATCTTTGACGTAGGTTGGATTGCCCACTTCATCTGTCACGACGCGGATCGCGCCGCGCTCTCTGGCAAAGCGCAAAATTGAATGGACAAAGTTTTTGCCGCCTGGCGCAAATAGCCACGCAATGCGAACAATGTAATGTTTGCGATGGGTGTGGCGGACGTAAAATTCGCCAGCCGCTTTCGAGTTGCCATAGGGGTTGATGGGGCCTGTGTTATCCCATTCGTTGTAACCAGATGGTTTATCCCCAGCAAAGACCTCATTTGTACTGATATGAACTAAATCGACATCAAAATGGGCACAAGCGAGGGCGATATTTTGCGGCCCCAGCCCGTTGACACGAAACGCCACGTCAGGGTTTTTCGCGCAGCCGTCTACATTGGTATAGGCGGCTGAGTTAATTACCACATCAGGTTGGAACGCGCCTATTTTCGTCCAAACGTTGTCGCGGTGTGTAATATCAATTTCTGGTAAATCAACGCCTTCAACCAAATGAGTTTGAAGTTGACGTTTAAGTTCACCACCAAGTTGTCCTGCTGCACCAATAATCAAAATTCGCATGAGGTGATTATACCGTTATTGGGGCGCAGGCGTGGGGTTTGACCGAGTATCAAAACAGGATGCTTTTGTGTTGTTGACAATTGAAGGCCCTCTCTCCACAATTCAACCCTATGCGATTTGATGTTATTTCACTTTTCCCAGACATGTTAAACGCTTATTTTAGCGAGAGTATTTTGAAACGAGCGCAGGCGGCAGGTTTAATTGAGATTGGCCTGCACGATTTGCGCCAGTTTGGTGTTGGCAAGCATCGTATCACGGATGAGCCGCCCGTGGGTGGCGGCGGCGGCATGGTCTTGAAGCCAGAGCCAATGTTTGCTGCCGTTGAGGCGATGACCCCGCCCGTTGACACACAAACACCTATCATTCTCTTGTCTCCACAGGGCCGGCCGTTTACGCAGCGGGTCGCTGAGGAACTGGTGCAGCACGATCGCCTCGTTTTTGTTTGTGGGCGTTATGAGGGGTTTGATGAACGGGTGCGTGAACATCTGGTGACGGATGAGATTTCGATTGGGGATTATGTGTTGACAGGCGGCGAATTGGGCGCGATGGTGATTGTGGATGCCGTGTCTCGTTTGATCAACGGTGTGCTGGGTGATGAGCAGGGGGCGGCTTCAGATAGCCATGCGACCACGCTTCTGGAAGGGCCACATTATACAAAACCAATGCTATTTCGCGGCTGGGAAGTTCCTGCGTTGTTGCGTTCTGGGCAGGGGAAGAAGGTGGCACAGTGGCGGCGCGAGGCGGCGCTGCGGCGGACGTGGGATCGGCGACCTGATATGTTGATTTCGGCCGAATTAACCCCCAACGACAAAAAATACCTGCTCAAACTCGCACTTGAAGAAGCAAATCGACAAACCTGATCGCTTTTTTATTGGACATTGGCCCGCTGGTCATTTCCGCACCTTACGGCACATGCTATAATTTTCCGAAATCGTATTGTTCCTACTGTTAATGAGTCGTAATACACCCCAAGTGACCCGCATCAAATCAACCCGTACCGCTCTCTCTCAAAATTATATTCGCATCGCACTCCCTGCTTTGCTGCTCATCGGACTCGCCACCCTTGTCTATGGTGTTTGGCAAGCACGCCTAAACAGCAGCCACACGATGGCGCAGGAAATGGCTTACGCAACCCAATTGACGGAAGAAGCTTCCACCGATCAGCTCGTGCAGTTTTTGCAAGCGTTGCCGCATCCAGGTTACAACCGCGAACTGTTTGCCGTTGATGCTGATGGGCGCGTGTTCGCCACCGCCTTGCCCAATCCGCTTGAGACAAAGTGGACAACGCCTAGCGACAGCCAATCATTAAATATCATTGCGGCGGGCAGCTACATGCAGTCGTCGGGAAATTGGCTGACGGGGGAAATTTTTCACCGCTGGGCGATTCCAAACGGGGATGATGCATTGGTGATACGAATTGGAGGCAGTCAGATTTTGCAGCAGGCGTTGCGCAATATGGCCGTTCCTCTGATCGGGCTGGCGATTTTATTTTCGATGATTGGGGGCTTAATCGAAACGTTGGAACAGCGACGGGCGCGACAGTTTTCGCAGTTTGCGCAGGCGGCGCGGGATATTTCGGCCGGGCGATATGATACGCGGCTGGATGAAATTAATTCGGCCGAATTAAACGAACTCGGTCACGCCTTCACCGACATGAGCCGCTCGCTCAAAGAACGCATCGATCAATCATCGATGCTGCTGCAAGTCAGCCAAGATGTCTCCAACACGATGGAACTCGACAAAGGGTTCCCCATCATCCTCAAAGGGCTGGTCAAAGCAACCCATTCAATCGGCGCACGTGCCATTCTGTTTAATCCGAGCGGCGGCCGACCGTTGCGCTACGGGGAAGGGGCTGGTGCAGCGCAGATGGCGTCGCTTGACCGTAATCTGCTGACTAAAATGCGCCAGTCGCTTGAGGAGCTTGCGCTGCGAACCCGCGAAAATGTACGCATCGCTTTGAACGTTCGCGACGGTGTGCAGATCCCTGTGGATTCGTTGATGGCGTTTCCGTTGATTGCGCGTGAGCAAATGTTGGGCATGCTCTGGATCGGTTATGATCAACCGATGAAACAGCGTTCACCCGATCTCAATCTGATTCGCTCCTACGTGACGCGCTCGGCGGGGCTGAGCGCTAATGCGAGACTGTATTCGCTGGCTGAAAAACAGAAGCAGCGGTTAGAGTCGATTTTGGCAAGCACGACGGAAGCGGTAACGGTGATTGATCATACAAGCCGAATTATTGTGTTTAATCCAGCGATGGAGCTTGCTTTTGGGCTAAGTTATCGGGATGTCATCGGCCGAATTGTACGCGACGTCATTCGCGGCGACCTCGCCGACATCCTTTCTGGCAACCTCACCGAGGCACACGGGCGCGAAATCACCAGCACCGATGCACGCACATTTTTGACCAGCGTTTCAAAGGTCAAAGCGAAAGACGACAGCGTGATGGGGCGCGTCGCCGTTTTCCATGATATTACGCGGCTCAAACAAGTGGAAGAGATGAAGTCGAGCTTTGTACGCAACGTGTCGCACGATTTGCGCAATCCGTTGACTTACATGCACACCTATGCAATGGGGCTTGGCGAATTAGGCGAGCTTAACGAAAATCAGGAACGCTATGTTAACTACATTGTGAGCGGCATCGAGCGCATGCACAACACAATTGGCGCAGTTCTCGATCTCAATCGCATTGAATCGGCAACCGACGATCTACAGGTTGAGCCAATTGATGCGGAGAACTTTTTGCATGGCTTGGCGGCCGAGTTTGCCCCGCATGCTGAGAGTCAGGGCAATAGCGTGCTTATTGCACCCTTTGCCAAACCGATCACTGTTTGGGCCGAGCAGTGGTCGCTGCGCACCATCCTCAACAATCTAATCAGCAACGCATTGAAATATGCGGAAGGCAGCGGGGCGATTATTTTGCGTGCGGAGGACAATAAGGAATCTGTGACGCTGAGTATTCAGGATCACGGGCCTGGTATTTCAAAAGTAGATCAGATGCGTCTGTTCGAGAAATATTATCGTGCTAGCCGCCCCGAATCGCTGCGGATTGAGGGGTCTGGACTGGGGCTTGCAATTGTGAAGTCGATTGCGGAGCGGCACGGTGGGCGCGTTTCGGTCAAGAGTGTGTTGGGTGAAGGCAGCACGTTTTATGTGTCGTTTCCTTCGATTATTGTGGAGTCAGGGGATGGGGTTGATTCGGCCGAAAACAACTAAACAACCGCTGCAAGTTGACAGCCTGTTTTTCTCTCCGCTATAATCCTCAATGAAAGGCTACGATAGAAACGAGTAGGCTAGTTTATCTCAACATTAGCGAGTCTGAATTGGTGAAAGCAGACTGAGACACTAACTGAAAATCATTCTGGAGCCGCAACCCGAAAGCAATTTGCGAGTAAGGAAGCCGACTTAGTCGCCCGTTATCGCGACGGCAGAGTTATTTGACTTTGCATTAAGCGCCTGCTCTTTGGGCAGGAACCTGGGTGGTACCGCGAAGCTTTTACGCCTTCGTCCCAATTTTGTGGGATGGAGGCGTTTTTTGTTGGGGTGAACCCCAACATGAGTACCAGAAGTAGGCTTAAGCCTGCATATTATGTTAGCCCCACAATTGATTGTGGGGAAATGGCAAAACCAAACTATCAACCCCAGCGGAAATAAGCCAAATCCGCTGGGGAGGTAGCGTATATTTGAAATGGAGGCAACCTGTGAATGAGTTAATTTGGCAGAGTATGAAGCAGCAAAATATGATGCACCATGTTATTTATATTGTTGCTAACATTAGTGTCTTAATTGTTGTGATTCAGCAATTTCAGCGTAAGGGGCGAGTTTTTTCTCGATGGAATCGACTCCTGATTTTGCTGCTGATCAATATAGTCACATTTGCATGGATTGTATCTATTGGATGGGCGGCAGAAGTCTATCGTCAAGAGCGAGCTGAATTGGGAAATTACTTGGGTACGACTCTTGGAACCTTCTTTATTATGATTTTCGCAAGAGCGCTCCCTGCTGGAAGTGGAGCCTTGTTACTCAGGACGGTTTTTCGTAGAAAGGATAGTTGAGAAAACTAATGTCTTTTAAAGAAGTGAACAACAAACCGGATTTTGTCTCAATGGAGCACAAAGTCCTTGAATTTTGGAAAGAGAGCGACGCATTTAACGAACTGCGTCGTTTACGCGCAGAAACGGAAGCAACCCACGGCACGTGGAGCTTCGTCGATGGGCCGATCACAGCGAACAACCCGATGGGTGTCCACCACGCATGGGGACGCACGTACAAGGATTTGTACAACCGTTATCACGCGATGCTGGGCAAGAACCTGCGCTGGCAACAGGGCTTTGACTGCCAAGGGCTGTGGGTAGAGGTGAACGCGGAAAAGGAACTTGGGTTCAAGAATAAACGTGACATCGAAGCTTACGGGCTGGCAAAATTCACCGATTTTTGCAAATCTCGCGTTCTGCATCATGCGGCACGCCAAACGGAACAATCAATTCGTTTAGGCTACTGGATGGACTGGAACGACCCTGAAAAGCTGCACGAATTGCGCGATCTGATGCGTGAAGACGCAAGCCAAGTGATCACCGTTGAGGGGCCAAACGGGCCTGTGACCGATACGGTTGAGCAGATCGTCGGTCGACTTGGTATGGCTGAGCTAGGCGGCTCCTACTTCACGTTTAGCAACGAGAATAACTACCAGATTTGGGCGTTTCTCAAGGAAACGTTTGAGCGTGGATGGATGTACAAAGGGCGCGACGTGATGCCCTACTGTGCTCGTTGCGGCACAGGGATCAGTCAGCATGAAATCGTGACGGACGGCTATCAGAACGTGACGCACGAATCGATCTTCTTGCGTTTTCCGCTGGTCGGCCGAGAAAAAACAGCACTGCTCGTCTGGACAACAACCCCTTGGACGTTGAGCAGCAACGTGGCGGCAGCAGTTGGTCCTGAAGTCGATTATGTCGAGGTCAGCGCACCTGACGGCTGGACTTATTACTTAGCCGAAGGCGCGATGAAAAACACGCTGATCGGCAAACAGTCGGCGTATGAAGTGGTCAACAAACTGAAAGGCGAAGCGATGGTCGGCTGGGAATACAGCGCACCGTTTGACCATTTTTCAGTGGTTAAGACCGCATTTGCCGAGATGGATTACCGTCATCGCATCATCAGTTGGAAAGATGTTGGGGCTGAAGAAGGAACGGGCATTGTTCACATCGCGCCAGGCTGTGGTGCAGAGGATTTTGGTCTGAGCAAAGACAACAATTTGCCCGTGCTGGCTCCGTTGGATGAGAACGGCTACTTTGTTGCTGAGTATGAATGGCAAACGGGTCAATCAGTTTTTGACGTGAAGGACGCCGTGTTCGACCATCTGCGTAAAACAGACACCTATTATCGCAAGCAAAAGTACACGCACCGCTATCCGCACTGCTGGCGTTGCGGCACGGAATTGGTCTATCGTTTGGTTGATGAATGGTACATCAACATGGGTGATTTGTACGACAAGCCGCGTGAAGACGTGACGCCCGCAGAAAAAGAGGCCAGCTTCCGCTATCAAATCATGGACTCGGTTGGGCAGGCGAACTGGTATCCAAGCTTTGGTCATGACCGCGAAATGGACTGGCTGCGCAACATGCACGACTGGATGATCAGCAAGAAACGCTACTATGGGCTGGCGCTGCCGATCTATGAGTTTGAAGATGGTTCGTTTTATGTCGTTGGCTCGTTGGAAGAGCTTGAGAAGCTGGCGGTTGAAGGCTGGGATGAGTTTGAAGGGCATGCACCGCATCGGCCGTACATCGACGCCGTGAAAATCGCACATCCAGAAAGTGGCTTGATTGGCACACGCATTAAAGATGTCGGCAATCCGTGGCTTGATGCGGGGATTGTGGCGATCAGCACGCTGCGTTTGAGTTCGGACAAAGAGTATTGGAACAAATGGTATCCAGCCGACTGGATTTCTGAGAGCTTCCCCGGGCAGTTCCGCAACTGGTTCTATAGCTTGCTGGCGCAATCGACGCTGATGAGCCAAACAGAATTGGGCGAGATCAAAGGGCCGTTCAGGAACTTGTTTAGCTACGGTACGCTGTATGCAGAAGATGGGCGCGAGATGCACAAGTCGTGGGGCAACGCGATTTGGTTTGATGACGGCGTCGAGAAGATGGGCGCGGACACGATGCGCTGGCTGTATGCAAGCTGTTTGCCAGAGAAGAATCTGCGATTTGGTTACGGCGTTGGCGATGAAACGCGCCGGCGGTTCTTGATCCCGTTGTGGAATGTGTACAGTTTCTTTGTGACTTATGCGCGGCTGGACGGTTGGAAGCCTGACGTCAGCAACACGTTTGTTAGTGACAATGCGGCAAATGCGCAGCTTGACGAGTGGATTCGGGAGCGGGTGAAAGAGACAGCGGTTGAGATGGGTGGCTACTTGGATACTTATGATGCGATGCGGGCGACAAAATCGGCCGAATCTCTCCTAGACGATCTCTCGAACTGGTACGTGCGCCGCAGCCGCCGCCGCTTCTGGCGTGGCGAAATGGATGCTGATAAACAAGCTGCTTACGAAACGCTTTACTACGTGTTGATGCAGTTCATGAAGCTGATCGCGCCGATCGTGCCGTTTACGGCCGAGGAAATCTATCAGAACTTGGCAAGCGCTGACGAAAGCGGCATGTTGCCAAAGAGCGTGCATCATAATTTGTACCCACGCTACAGCGCCGATTCGCTCAATCAAGCGCTGCTTGACAAGATGCGCTTGGCGATCACGGCGGCCAGCTTGGGTCGTGCCGCACGCGGTGGCGCAGACATTAAGCTGCGCCAACCACTTGCAACGGCACGCATTAACGTTGGAACGCAACAGGCACAGATTGACTTGGAAGAGCTGGCGGACGTGCTGGCAGAAGAGATCAACGTCAAGCAAATCGAGGTCGTGAGTGATGTCGGCGATTTGGTTAGCTACAAAGTGTTGCCAAACAATCGTTTGCTGGGGCCAAAATTCGGCCGAAAATTTGGTGCGGTACGCGGTGCATTGATGAAAATGGACGCAGGTGCAATCGCAACGAGTTTGCAGACAGATGGCGAAATCACCTTTGAAGCCGCTGGTGAATCGGTGACGCTGACGAGCGAGGAAATCCTTGTGCAGACGGAAGCGAAAGGTGACAGCGCTGTTGCCAGTGACAAAGGTGTAACGGTTGCAGTTGATACGCAGCTAACGCCTGAACTGATGCAGGAAGGGTTTGCACGTGACCTTGTGCGTAATCTCAACAATGCACGTAAAGAAGCTGGCTATCAAATCAGCGATCGCATCGCCGTTTGGTATCAGGCTGAAGGCGATGTTGCAGCGGCATTTGCTAATTTTGCTGCATACATTCAAGCCGAAACGCTGGCAGAATTACTTACTGTCGGTGAAGGTGGCGACTTTAGTGCATCGGCAACGGTTGGTGGGCAATCTGTTGTGCTTGGGCTGAGCAAAGTATAATCGTTTAGTAGGATGGGAGGAATCGAACCTTCCTCCCATCTGTTCGCTAAATTGTCATGTTTTACACTAAGGAGGTGTCTAGAGGGATGCATTATCCTTTAAGGTCTACCATGTACTAATTGTCGTGACGGAGTGAAAATGCGATTGAATTGTCCAAAGTGTGCCAGTGAGATTCCTGCTAAAGATATTAATATCAAACAGCTTTTTGCCAAATGTAGTCAATGTGACAATTTGTTTGAGTTTGCACCTGCCGACTTTGGGTGGCAAGCTGCCAGGCAC
>JBMZDF010000166.1:0-11228 GCA_049614105.1 Promineifilaceae bacterium (SeqCode) | reverse complement strand
ACTTCGACAAGCTCAGTCTACGTTATCGTCACCAACCCATTTGAAACACACCCTTAATAAAGTAGAAAGTGAAAGAGACACGTGGAAAGCAACTAACTTCCCACTTCTTTGCCGTCTAAGTAAATGTTTTGCCAAGATGATGAACGATCTGCTTGCGCCACCAGTACCAGTGATGCTCGACATCTTGACCCCAAATATCACGTTCATGGCTGATCCCTTTGTCAGCCAGCACGTCTGCTAAGCGGTGTGTTTCGGCCAAACATTTTTCCTCCCACGCGCCTTGCCCACAAACAAGGGCAATATGCGTGTTGTGGCGGATGTCGTCAAGGGTTTGACCGTGCAGGTTATGGGTGTAGGCAAGCGGGTTGTTGAAATATACGTCGGCCGAAGCGCTTTCCCCACAAATTTTTGTCAGATCATAACGACCCGACATACAAAGTGAATAATGAAACAGTTCAGGAAACTTGAGCGCAAAATTAGCCGCATGCAGCCCGCCTAAACTACAGCCAACCAGCCCGACCCGCATTGATGAATCGTGGCAGTCGGCGCGAATCGATGGCACTAAATTGCTGATGATGAAATCTTGATAGGCGTTGTGCCGCACCGCTCGCAAGTGCGGGGCGATTGCGCTGTTGAGCCAAGATTCGTTGTCGATGCCGTCTGTGCAGTACACCTTAATTTTGCCGCCCTCAATCAAGGGGGCCAGGGCTGAAATCATCTCATTGCCCTCAAAATCGATGTAACGTCCGCCGCCAGATGGAAAGGCAATCACGGGCGCACCGTAATGCCCATATGCCAGTAGGTCAACGTCGCGCTCAAGGGCGGGACTGTAAATGCGTTCAAGTCGTCGCTGCATGGTTAAAGAGTTCGTTGAGGCAAACAGGCGTGACCGTTAATGCAGTCAGCCAGCATGATTCAACGCTATATACACAAGTAACCATTGATAAAAACGACCGAGGTTTTTATGCACAGACCAGAGTGAACAGCAACAAACCTTTGAGGTTTATTGAACCGCTTTGTGATCTACAACTTAGCTACTTGCTTTTCAAATTGGGAATAAAAACTGGAAGATGAGAGGGAGTCGTTCTGCCCATGCTGATTCATGATGACCAGCATCTTGATGGATGTAATGGTGCAGATTTGGCCCAAGCTGGTATCCATTATCTCTCAATGCGTCGCGGGCGGCAATTGTTTCAGCAAGCCCGTCATCGCCGCCGCCGCTGTCTTGTGTGCCGCTGTCCAGCCAGAGACGGATGTCGCGGGGCGCATCGTGACGCAGACGTTCGACAATGGCCAGCTTTTCATTTTCCTCAGTGATCCAATAGGAGGAGGAAAGTGCGGCGTGATGTTGGGCAAACGCGGTGTGTTCCCATGCGAGGTAGGTTGTGAACAGACCGCCCATGGAGGAGCCAAGCGTGGCGCGTTGGCTGCGTTCGCTTGCAACGCGATAATGCTGTTCGATAAAGGGGGCAATTTCGTCTACATAGTAGCGGATTGTTTGGGAGGCGCGACCGTGGATCGGGTTGAAGGGGTTGCCTGATTGATCGGGATTCGGCCGAAAAACAGCATAATCAGGCAAATACTCTGCAATTCGCTCCCCGCCCCCGTTGCCAACCGCCACAATCACGCATTCTCGCATCTTCCCGCTAGCGATCAGCCAATCGGCCGCATGATCTGCCCGCCAAGACCCTGAGAAACTATCGTGCGCAAACTGCTCAAAGCAATTTTGCCCATCGTGCATGTAAATCACAGGATACGTTTTCTCGTGATGCTGGTCATAGCCACGCGGCAGATAGAGATAAACAGGCCGCTTGGGCAAGCTGCCAAAAAAGTTGCTGATTTTGACCACACGCGGCTCTGCCAAAATCGGCTGCGGCTCATAGCCAAAAACTTGGCCCTGTTGAATCCACAAGGTTGTCAGTGTTGTCTGATAGGGATCGAAGCTGCCCGCCCGATATGGTGCGGCAAATGTGCCGTCGGCAAATGCAATCCGAAACGCCCACCCGTCGTCACTGTGCGGCAAATGTAGCTGCACCCGCCAGCAATACTCGCCCTTAATCCGTGCGTGGTCGATGCGAGTAAACGGCACGCTTTGCATTTCCTCGCCATTGATGGTGACAAGTGAGCAGGGGCGTTGTGATCGGTTAAAAAGGGTGACGGTATGAAGCTGCATAGGGGTGGGGCGAGGTAGTGGCGCTGCGTTTTGCTGTTTTTAAACTGTCCGCCTTATCTCGGGAGTTGATTGGATTGGGCTAGCTGGAGCAGTTCGGCAAGGGCTTGATGGGCTTGTTGGGTTTCGGCCGAATCTAACCCCAACGCCGCAAATTCATCCTCATCTAAAACGGTCGCAACGCCCTCAGGCGTCACCCACACGTCAAGCGCGAGGTCGGGCCAAAACACCGCGCTTTCTGTCAAGATGTTGGGGCGTGTGACGTTGCAATACCAGCCTTTTAGCTGATTATTGCTGCCATCGTAAAGGGCGAAAATGTTATACCATTTATCTGTGTAGAAATATTCGTGCAGATAGTCGCCTGGGGCAAACGTGGTGTACTCGGTCTTGATTTCGCGCATTGTCCAGCGAGCCAATAACGCGATGCCGTTAGGCACATCAATCGCTAGCGGCTCGCCAGGATAGCGGATCTTTTCTTTTCCAGATGCATCAAGTTTAACAATGTTCATGGAGAAAGATGTGGCAGAGCCGCAAAGTTAAGAACAAGTCTTTTTGAAACCTTGCAGCGCTGCAACCTCATCTTATGCAGTTTCCTGCTGTGCCGACATTGCCTGTAGCTGGCTTTTCAAACCGACAATGTGCGCGTCCAGCTCAACAAACTTGCCCTGTTGAAGCTCAATCTTTTCTTGCTCAGCACGGACAAAACGACTAAATGGCGCAACGGCGTCCTCAATGCGACGTGCGCTGCGCTGCATTTCACGCTCGAACTGCTGTTTGAGTCCCGCCATAAGTTGACTACGCATCGCGGATAATTTTTCGGCCAAATCGCGCTTGGCCGCACGTTTCCGCGACGGCAAGATAAGCAAGCCGATTGTGACGCCAAAAACGCCCGCCAGCACGCCTGTAATGTCAAGGGTGGCGGCGGTTGTCATCAAAGCGACAGCCGCGCCTAAGCCGATTCCTGCGCCGCTGACCAAACCAGCCTGAACAACCGCCTCGCGTGCGCTAGCGGCTAATTTCTCTGCTTCGGCCGCCTTGTTGTAAGTCGCAACCGCTTCACGTGTTTTATATCCAATCGAATCGACCAAACGCTGACGGTCATACGCCAGCGTGCCTTCACGCGGCCCGCCTTCGCCCAAAATACGACCCGAATGTTGCTCGCGTTTGCGTTGCAAATGATCGGCAACCGCTGTCCATTGACGCAAATCCTGCTCAACGAGCCAGTCAATTAGCTCACCTGCGCGATCCTCAATTTGTTGCGGCGTTTCACCAATCACGTCCCGTTCAAACTCATGCTGCACGCGATCTTGACGAATCAAGTCGGGTACGCGGGCCAGACGTAGCGTGTCGTCAAAAAACTGATTGCCACGCTTTTCCATTTCGTAGATCACATTGTCGATTTCGCCCAGCCGCGCCTCGAAGTTGCGCTGCATGTCGCTGTCATAGACATTCATCTGCCGAGTAATGTCATCAAGTAAGGCTGTGTCGTCGGCTAACGAATCGAGATCAACCTGGATGCCCGTTAGCTGTTGGTTAATTAGTTTTTGCCCAACGCCAAGGGGATTGTTGAGCTTGAGCGCAAAGCGTCCCGCATCGTCCAGCACGTTGTAGACAAAATCTTCCAGTTGCTCAAACCCGCTCTTGCCCCATAAACGCGGTTCGCCCGTTTTAGATTGGAGCGCCCAGCGGGCGGAAACGGCAAACACGGTTGGCCCCTTGCCAATCAACTGCACCGCTGATTCATGTACAAACTCGATCACTTTTTGGGTGTCCTGCGGCGAATCAGCCAAAATGTCGATTTTGTTGATGACCAGCACGATTTTCTTGCCCCAATTTTTGATCTCGTTGAGGAAGGTGCGTTCGCTGTTGGAGAAGGGGCGATCGGCCGATGTGATAAACAGCACTAAATCGCTGCGGGGAATGAATTCAGAGGTCAGCGCTTCGTGCTCACGCACAATTGCATTGGTGCCAGGCGTGTCCACGATGTTGATGTTGCGCAGCAGGTTGACGGGCGCAGTATGCACCCAAACGCCAGACTCAACCGCTTTCGAGGAGACTTCTTGCCCGTATTTCAACAGGTGGACATGGCTTGTAGTCGGTGTTACGCCAACTTCCTGCAAGTTTTGACCAGTTAGCGCGTTGATAAAAGAGGACTTGCCAGAGTTAAATTCGCCTGCGATAACGAGCAGGAATAGCTCGTCTAGCTGGCGAATCGAGTCGCCTAGCGCGGTGCGATCCTCTTCAGTGGCGTTTGACTGCCCGAGTGTGTCGCGCAGCAGCCCTAAGACGTCGCGTGTTCGCTTTAGAATGTCGTCCTGCTCATTGGTCAATATGTTCATAGATGGCGTGTTTTGTTTGTTTTCGGCCGAAATTAAAATCAACCAGTACGAGTGTGATTTACCTGCATTGTTTGCCTCCATTGTAACCGTCAATCAGAGGCAAAAAAAGAGGATGTCTATAAGACATCCCCTTCTCTATCATTTAAGACACCGAAACAATTTAAGCGGTCACACAAGTTGCTTGTTTTTTGCACGCCATACGCCAACGGATAACGCGGCGAGAATGCTAACGGCCGCAATCAGCATTGTCATCGTGACAAGCGCCGCAGCGTCAGCTTCTACATCTTGCAGCGTAACAGCCGTCACGTCAGGATTCTCATAGCGATAATCTTCAACCTCGCCGCCTAAGACCTCGCCCGTTGGGTTAATGACTACGCTACAGGCGTTGTTGCCATCAAGCGGACTGATGCGGAAACGAGCAAACTTCTCAAGCCCTTGATAGGTTACTGCTGGCGCGGTGAAGTCCAGCATGTTCAACCCTGTGGAAACCTGAACATTGTCAAATATTTTCTCATCAATCTCATCGAAGTCGCCATCTTCGTTCCAGTCGATCCAGCCGTTGAGACAGCCCGCTTCGCTTGCTGTCACACCAAATCCATTTGGATTAAAGCCTTCTAACCAGCTTGCTGGATTGGTTGTAATGCCATCATCATCGTTTAGCTGTTCGAGGTCATCGCCGTCTGCAAGCGGAGAAGGAACCCCGTCAGTATCTGGGTCAACCGCTGTGCCGAGCACCAGCGTACCGCTTAGAATGTGGCGTGGTCCGTTAGCCAACAAGGTTGTGCTGTATTGGTCTGGCAAGTCGCCAAAATCATAGGTGTGAACGGGCGGTGTACATTTGCTTGGCGGTGCGCCAAATGGATGTTCAACTGAAACAACGCTGCCTGTCAAAGATTTAGCAACGATGCTGCCGTTATGAATAACTGGCTGTGAAGGCCCGCTTGCCATCATGTTGACCTCTGCATAAGGGGCGAAGATGGTGCCATTAAACTGACCGCCAACGAGATTAATCGTGGTCGCTTCATAGAAGTTGAAAACGATTTGACTTGGCTCAACCCCGCCAGTACGAACGATCGACAATTTGTTTGTGTCAATGGTCGTGCCAGACACGTTGATCAGGTTAATTGCTCCGCAGGACGCCTCTAAAATAGTGAGACACGGGAACCCTGGGTTTGGATTTGCTAGGTCTGAGCCTGAAATGGTGAAGATATTGAGGCCACCGTTATAGCCTGTCAGCTTGACCCCGCATGCCTTTAAATCTACGTTGCCAGTTGCGGGGGTGGTTGCAAATGCTGCGGCTTTTGTCTGCATCGCTGTTTCAGCGCCATCGAAATCGATTGTAGCTGTACTTGTGACGCTTGTTGTGCCGCACTCATTGAACGTGCTGCCGCCTGAGCTAATTGTGCCGCTCACAAGGCCGCTGCCGTCATAAATGCCTGTTGAGGTATAGAACAGTGATCCCCCCACTGTCAATGCTATTGCGTTGGGATCGCAGATGCCATCCAGTTTGCCAAGATCGTTGTTGTCTAAACTCACATCGCCTGCATAAGCGACTGGGGCGGCAGTTCCCCCACCAAACAATGTTGCGTCGCCAAAGATAAAATGATTGTATTGGGTTGTGATACCCAGATCGATGGGATTGGTTGCTGCCAATGCTTGAGCAACAAAAACAGATGTCGCAAGTGGGATCAGCAAAATCCCCAAAATCAAAATGATTTTACGGTACATGAACGGCTCCTTTTCTAAAATTAGTGTGCATTGCACAGCGTGCTATCTCACATAGATGATGACCGAATGCTGCAAATAGGCTGCTTAATGAGCTTTCAACGTTGTGCGAGGATATCGCTCGGCTGTCACTCTGGGTGCAATCCAGCAGTACTTCGGTACTACCAATCTACCGATCAGACCTTACGAGGTTCCTTGCGAGATGCGTGTAGGTTAGGTTAAGAATTGCCTGCATGCGTCAGAATTTATAGTTGGAAGGCTATGTGGTTGTTGGGGATAGCTTGTGAAAAGATGTCTTCTTAAGATAATGCCGTCAGGTTAAATAGATCACAGGTAATGATTGACGAAAAATTAATCAGCTTTTCTAACGGAGACGCGCCAACGGCGACGTCTCTACCAGAGACGTTAACCTGTAGAGACGCCCCGCTGGGGCGTCTGATTATTGATCAGAACTTTTTGTGCCCTAATTGAGCGCGTCACAAAAACATTTCGATCAACAAGCCTCAGAGGTTTATTGTCATCTACTCTAGTCTGTGCATAAAAACCTCTGAGGTTTTCGTCAATGATTAAGAGCTTACGCACTCTCAGAAGTTCAACTTCTCTGGTGGTAAAAACCCAGCTCCGATTTTTATCGATTACTATTTAAACGAACTTGTAACGGATCTGTTCAGAACTCTATGCTTGGTCTAAATAAGCGAGTAGCGTTTGATTAGGTTCTTGATTGAGGAAGGTGTCCCATTCCAGAAAGTAGCCTTCTGGGTCGTAGCCGACAAAGATGTGGACGAGACCGCTTTCGTCCGTTATGTCTGGAGTGCGTAGCGTGAAACCTGCCGTTGTGTTCGCTTTTTGGAACCAAGCGGCGACATCGGCCGTGATAAATGAAACGGTGACGGCCGATTGTTCAGTTGCCTTGTGCATCCCTTTTTCGCTCTCGACAAGCCCTAGATAGCCTCCGCCAACAATTGAATAAATCTTCGCCCAGCCTTGGTCAACCAGCAGATCGACGCCAAGTAGTTGCTCATAAAAGCGTTCCATCTTGGGCAGATCGCGATGGTATAGCCACAGCACCGTTGCCTTGATGCCTAGATGGCTAGGTCGCGTTCCTTGCGTGGCATAAACATCAGACAAGCTGGCTAATTGAGGCATCAAGGCCGTATTTTCTGAGTGCGGGTTGAAGCGTTCAAACTCAAGAAAGTAGCCTTCTGGGTCAAGCGCAACGAAGCCATCGTGGGCACTGTCCGCCTTTGGGTTGAACGGGAACCGCAGCGGGATTTCACGTTCTGTGATGTAGGTATACCATTCATCTAGCTGGTCGGTAATGAGCGCAATCGCAACGCTTTTTGGCTCGTCTGCGCTGTGCATGCCTGACGCGGCATCTACAAGGGTTAGATAGGAGGCATGTGTGACGCGCATGATTTTTGCGAACCCATAGTCGGCAACGGTTTCCAGTCCTAGCGTGTCACGATAAAAGGCCCAAGCGCGGTTTAAGTCGCGGTAGTAGAAAAAGACGTTGCAAGCTTGGAGGGTGGGTGGAATTGATTGTGTCATGGTGTTCGATTTTGATATGAGCGGGGTGTCCCGTCTAACGTTTTTGTAGAATTGGCATACAATTGTGCTGCGTAGATTCTCCACAATTATTGAAGATAACAAAACTTTTGGCGAGATGGAGCTTTTGATGAGTCAAGCAAACGGAACTGCAAAACACGATTTCAAATATATTGGAAAGCCACGTCCAATGATTGATGGGTTGGAAAAGGTGACGGGGTATGCAAAGTATACGGGTGATTTGAATCTGCCTGGCATGCTGTATATTCGGCCGATTTTAGCGCAAATGGCAAACGCAATCATTGAAGAGATCGACAAATCAGAAGCAGAAGCACTCGACGGCGTGATTGGCGTCTATGTTGCCGAAGATTTGCCGACACGAGACAAACTGATCAACTCGCGCAACAGCGCCACCTTGGCAAAAGGGCGTACATTGTGGGTTGGGCAGCCTGTGGCGGTTGTGGTGGCAGAATCGGCCGAAATTGCGACTGATGCGGCCGAACTCGTTTTTGTCGACTACACATCACAACCCGCCGTGACGCGCGTGATGGAAGCGATTAAACCTGATGCGCCTAAAGTGTGGCCGAATGGGTTTCCCACGGCCGAAGATGATATGTCGTCTCTGCACGGCAACACAGAACTGGGTGAAGAAGCGTCAGAGGCGGATCTCAACAATCTCCAATCGAAGAATAATTTTGAGCGCGGCGACGTTGCCGCCGCGTTTGCCGCATCCGACATCATCGTTGAACGACGCTACCGCGTCAGTGGTGTCCATCAAGGCTACATGGAGCCACACGCCGTCATTGTGGACCCCGACCCATTAGGACGCGGTTTGACTGTTTACACCGCGACGCAGGGCATGTTTGACGTGCGTAACGGCATGGCGTCCCTGCTTGATTTGCCCCAGCATTCAATCGTGATTAAGCCGATGGTGTTTGGCGGCGGATTTGGTGCAAAATATGGTATCTATGAAGGGCTAGTCGGTGCGGTTGCGCTCAAAGTACGCCAGCCCGTCAAATTGGTGCTGTCTCGTTCAGAAGATTTTCTGACCTCTACCCCTGCGCCAGAAGTGGTGATCGACCTTAAAACGGGTGCGATGAACGACGGCACGCTGACGGCGATTGAGGCAGACGTGTACACCAATAACGCCGTTTTCTCTTTCAACCACGGTGGGATTATCTCATCCGTGCTGGGTGGGACGTACAAATGGCAGGCTGTGAAAATCAATACGTTTGAGGTTAACACCTTTACAAACCCCATCGGTGCGTATCGTGCGCCCGGTGCGCCGCAAGCTTGTTTTGCGGTCGAAGGGAACATTGACGAAATTGCACGCCAGCTTGACGCTGATTTGCTCGACATTCGTTATCAGAACGCGGTTGAGACGGGTGACTTCACAGGCGTCGGGCGTCCTTGGCCGACAACGCTTGGCATGAAGGAAGTGCTTGACGCGGCGCGTGAACATCCGCTTTGGAAAGATCGCAAGCCGGGCGATGGCGTCGGGATGGCAATTGGCGGATGGCCCAACTTTTATGGCAACTCAGAAGCGATTTGCCGTGTTGATTCAGATGGGCAGGTCAATATTGACACAGGAATCGTTGATATTTCTGGGGCAAAATCGGCGCTTGTGCTGATTGCGGCCGAAGTGTTGGGCGTTGATCCCGCGTCAATTCATATGGCGCAAGGTGACACGAATGGCTCATTTGGCCCCGGCAGCGGCGGCAGTAAAGTCACCTACACGCTGGCAACCGCCATTAACGAAGCGGCGCTTGATGCTAAGAATCAACTGCTTGAACTGGCGTCTGATAAGTTTGAAGCCGCGCCAGAAGATATTGAAATTGTCGAAGGTGAGGCGCGAGTCAAAGGCGTGCCAGATAAGTCAATCTCCATTGGGCAATTGGCATCGATTGGGCGTAATCAAAGTGGCTCGAAACCGATTGTCGGGCAAGGTAAATCGAGCTTGGAACAAGCTGGTCCGGGTTTTGTGGCCCACATTGTCAAAGTGGCGCTTGATCAGGAATCTGGCGAAATCAAGCCGCTAAAATATGTTGCGATTCAAGATGTAGGGCTTGCCATTAACCCGATGATGGTTGAAGGGCAGCTACAGGGCGGCGCGATTCAAGGTTTGAGCATTGGCCTGTACGAAGATATGCACTTTAGCGATGATGGTCAGCTCATGAGCGGCACGTTTATGGATTACACCATGCCGCGCAGTGACAATACGCCTGATGTCGATGTCATCATTGTGGAAAAAGCGAACCCGCTGGGTCTGCACGGTGCGCGTGGCCTTGCGGAGCCACCCATGACGGCTGGCCCTCCCGCGTTGGCGCAAGCTGTTTATGATTTGACAGGGCTTGTTATAACCGAAACGCCGATGCGAGCTGAGGCGATTTGGCAGGCGATGCAGCAGAGATAAATTGGGATCGATTAGCCTTTTCTAAAAAATGGATAACGGATAACTCATAACGGATAATTGTTAATGTTGTCGCCAAATGAGCGATTCTTCATTGGTCATTATTCGTTACCCGTTATGAATTATCCATTTGCTTTTCGTGACCGCATTTCGCTAATGTTGACCCCCGTTTTGTTTCAATGAGTATGCTACCAACACCCCTCCGCCCCAGTTCTATCTGGGGTGGTTTTGTTTTTGTTGCGCTGATTTTCTTTGCGCTGTGGATGCATGATTTGGGTCGTGTGCCTTATAGCGCGGACGAGTCGTTTATTGCGCTGCGGGCGCAGCAGTCGGCGGGCGAAATTTTGGCGCGACTCAACACGGATGAACCGCATCCGCCAATTTACTATTTGTCGCAGCGTGGTTTGCAAGTTCTAACAGGATCGGTGCATGAGTTTGTGCTGCGTTTGCCGTCTGTTTGGGCGGGGATGCTGCTGCTGGCGATTGTGTTTCGATTGGGGAGGGGGGTGGAAATCGGCCGAAATCACCTCATCCTCCTATTACTACTCATCGGCCTCAACCCCCATCTGACCGTTCATGTGCGCGAAGCACGTATGTACAGCTATCTCGCAGCGGCTGTCGCATTTGCCTTTCTGGTCGCACTGCGTTTTGAGCATCTGCCACGTCGCCAGCGCGTTGCTTGGCTCATTTTCGCCACGCTTACCGCCGCGTTGACCCATTATTTTGCCGTCTTTTTTCTTGCCGCCATTGGCCTTTATGGACTGTTGCATCTGCGCGGTTCGCTGCGGACGCAATGGCTGATTGGGCAAATAATCGCGGGCGGTCTGTTTTTGCTGTGGCTGATTCTTGGCGGACGTGGATTTTTTAACGGGACGTCAATTGGTGAAGGCAAAAGCTGGTCGTTTACGCTCCCGATCTGGGAAAACTGGCAACTGATTTGGCGCACGGGGCTATTTGGCTATCGATTTTATCCTGAACAGGCGGCGCTGGCTGTGGGCGGCACGATTTTGTTTTTTGTGGCGACCTGTGTTGCGCTCTG
>JBMZDF010000165.1:0-11263 GCA_049614105.1 Promineifilaceae bacterium (SeqCode) | reverse complement strand
GATGCTGTGCAATGACAGGTTAGTAGATACGGGATCGGACGTATGCAACAGTGAGTGTCACTAAGGCAAACCCAAACAAAAGCAGCCAGATCTGAGGCGCTGGGCGAGCTGTTTGCAGTTCTTGCACTTGAACAGATGTGACCGGGGTAATTAGGATCGAGGCATCTTGGCCTGTTATTTGAACACTATGCCCTATTGTACTGCCCGCAGAGGGGGGCAGTTCGGCCGAAAATCGCACATACGCTTCCTCGTAGAATACTTTCGGCCGAAATACCAGCCAAAGTAATGTCTCATCAGGCAATGATGAGCTTGGAGTCTCTGTCAAAACAGTTAAGTCCAATTCACCCGCTTGATCTAACAAGTCATGCGTGACTGTAACGGTGCTTTTTGACAAATTAGTGTCAGTAGCCACATACTCAAGACGTGTCTCATCATAATCAATCGATGCGTAAATGGCGCTGACGGCGTTGCTCGCTGGTGCGAGAGTCACTGGCACTCGAATCATTTGGTTGGCTATCACAACATCGTCGGCGAGAGTCAATTGCGCAGTCGACCCAGCCTGATCTACAGCTCGACTTGTGAGACAGCTTGTGTCTCCCCAATTTAATAAGCGCAGGCAGGCAGCATCCCCTGCATCAATTATTTTATCAGCAGAGGCATCGCAACCATTGGGCGAGCCGAAGAACGTGCCGCCCGATGCATCCACGGCATATAGACCATCCCCATCGAATACCTCAAGTGTAAGAGACGTCAAATCGGCCGATGTAATACCCTCATCATGATTACAATCACCTTGTTCATATCGTTTGATGATTGTCACCATTCCATTGCTGGTCGCCCCGTCTATCGATTCACCCAAAGTATTTCCAAAGGAAGTGGGTGGCGCATCTGCGAACCAGATCGGTGCATCGTATCGCAGATCGTCTGTCGCGATGTCACAGGTTGTTGTGTAATTGAGGTAAGCAACAATGCCATTTTCGATTGTGTGCTGATCTGGTCTGGCATCATAGACAGAGACCTGAATAAGTCGCTCATTGAGATTAAAGGCTACCGAAAAACCATCGAGCAGCGACGTGGCATGTAAGGGGTTTGATGCAATTGGTGTTAAGCAATGATGTGTGTCAACAGAGAAGGTAAATGAGGCAATATTATTTTGGGCCGGCGCAAACGTAATCGGGATCTGGATTGTAGGAGGGAGATCGGTTTCTGTAAAAACTGATCCCAGATGAAGCGCAGGCCCCCCCATCTGAACATCAACCGGCATTGATAAAGTCTCTAATGCAGGTTTACAATCATCATTTGGAATCGTTGGATAGGCAACAAACTGTTGAAAACGAGGTTCACAGTGGATACCCGCGCCAAGTACGGGGTTAGATGACATAGAATTTACAACAGGGTTGTAGACATTATCCGTATAGGTTGTGCTGACCAACGCTTGATGTATCTGCTCGGCCGAAGAATAAGGCACTCTTTTCCATCGCTCAATCTCGACAGCCTTAACAACAGATGCAGCAACTCTGGGGCTTGCGATTGACGTTCCATCTATCGGCGCATACCCGCTTCCTATGACCCCGCTGATTGAGGGGACCTGATGCCATTTAAAATGATTCGCGTTGTTAATCGTTGTCAGCCAATTCGAGCCCATTGGTAAAGGTGTTCTGAATCCGCCGCTAAAGTCAGCCAAATCGCCACTTTGCGAAAAGTGGGCAGGACCATATGGCGATCCATCTGGGTAGTCTCCAAACGTATAGCCCGCTACTGCAGTAGAATTATCAAAAATTTCGCGGAGGTGATTAGGTTCAACAACGTTTGGGGCGCTATTTCCTGCACCCCAAACAAAATGCACAATAGGCGCACTAGGCGCTTGTAATCGTTCATTTATAGCGTGGAGAGCTTTGTAATCAATCCCCATCCCAGAATCTGGTGCTTGCAAATAGAGCGACCCGTTGACAACAATGGGTTTGTCAGTTGAAGCACTATCAACAATATTAGTTAATGCGGCTGCAAGATGGGCAATTGTTCCCATGCCGCTTTCGTCCAAGACGGCATGGACGGTGAGATCTGCATTAGGAACTCTTTCGATTAATTCGGCCGATGTCAACAAACCATGTAGCACCATCCCATTTTGCTCAGGTAGCGCGGTTGTTGAGGATGTCGCATATTGGCGAACGTTGAATGACTTTCCAAGATAGGTTGGCGTTGTTCCAGGCAAAGCCATATTATCAAGATGGTGGAGTGCCACCCCATTCCCTGTTGGGGTCATAACCTGGCTACTTGGTGAAGTAATAAAGGGGGGGTGATAAAGAGGAGAAGTAACACTCGCGACCATAGATGTTGGAAAGTTAATTCCCCCATTTGCAATACCCCAAATAACATCGCCTTGCCCCATTATAAACGTATTTGGGGAAGCTGTACCGGGGGAAAATCTATTAATTGTATAACTGACATCAAGAGGATTTAGCCCTTCAGCAACTCGATAAACTTTTGTTAAAAGGGAATGCGTGTGTGAGATAGGAGCGCCAACTGCCAGCATAACAGGTACGTATGCCTCAATTTCAGAAATTTCAGATTCTGTTGCGGTCACGATAACTTCACCTTCAGCAAAGTGCAACAACCGCATATAGGCAGGATCTGATAAAAGACAGGACTCCGAATCGCTGTATTCTATCATACTGGCAATTGATTCTTTGACAGCACTCTGATCTGATGGTGTAAGAAAACGCAGATCAAGGTGAACAACTGGCTGATCGGCAGGACATTCTTCAGGCAATCTAATATCTTGTGTTGTCGATGTCAGGTTAGTTTGATAACGGCTTGAGTAGACACGTATAGAAATATTGAAAACATTTTCAATTTCCTCTATCAGTTCTGAATTATTGCTGATGAGAATTAATTCTGGCTCGATTGTGTCTGATAATGCCCAGCTAATAGCGTTGGTAACAAATAGCGTGGCAACAAACATTAACAATGCCACGTGTAGGGTACGTTTTTTCATAATACTTCTCCTAGATCAGTTAGTTTTACTTTCGATCAACGAATACAAGGAAGCGGTTAGTTTTACTTTTATTCATATCGTAGCTCTTTCAGCCTCAAAAGAGCACGATGTGGGTAATTTGAATATATACAAATTCATAGCGCAATTGGCCCTACATCTCCAATCAGTTGAAAGGGTGCCCAATAATATGGGTGACGATAACGGTAATTGCTCGACGAATATTTGATGAAGAAACGATGTGCGGTTTGCATCGCTTCCGATCTGGTCTGTTTCTGGTGAAGTGCAGCATAAAACTGCTGCATCCAAATGAGTGTGGAACGGTCTTCCACATGCCATAGTGTTAAAACAATAGAGGCAGCGCCTGCTGACAAAAAGGCACGCATTAATCCAATCAGTTCATCCCCACCCGACAGGGCATGTTTACCAGTTGAGCAGGCGCTCACGACAACAAGCGCCGCATCTAGACGCAGATTAAACAGCTCTAAGGTTGTCAAATCATGATCATGGAGCCGCACACCAGATAGAAGGGGGGTGATATGGTTGAATTGTCCATGCATTGCGAGGTGCAGGATAGAAGCATGTGGAGCGCTTGTTTTGAATTGTTCAAGTGTTGCAGCTTCGTTTAGGAACGCCTGCCCATCCCATTGTGCTGCAATGTACTGTGCTTCCTCCTCAGCATATGGAATTTGAGTGTCATTGGGATGTCCACAGTGTCCAAATGTGATTAAGTTGGGGTTGATTTCGGCCGAATTGCGACAAAAACGCAAGACACTTGCACTAGGTAACTGACTGAGCGTTACATGTTCCACTAAATAACGCTTACCATCATACAACGCATGAAATGGCACACGATGCAGTATGCCATGCGGAACGATGAAAACATGTTGATAGTGACTGACCCGTTCAATGATTGGCTCTATCAAACCTTGATACAGCCGTCGCAACAGTTTTTGTGCGTGTAACTCCCAAGCTCGCATTGCCAGATCGGGCATCTGCGGCGCAGCGCGAAAATTACGCTCGACAGCAACTAGCAATGATTCTATATCCTCACTAGTTGCCGATAGTTGATACGATTGAACAGTGGTTGCTGTCAGCAAAAACGCCACCATCTGACCATGCACAACATAGTATTCTAATAACAGTTCATTCGGCCGAAGTTGCGCATGAATCGGATCAATCGTCACTTGCCACAGGGCGGAACGCGGCGTATAGGCAGGGTTACGATCTAACAGTTCACTCCAAATTGTTGTGATTTGTTGTTCGATTTGCGTGATACGCTGCCATGTCTGTTTACGCTGCGACGATTTATTTGTATCAGGCCCTATTTGCTGATGACGATACCAAGCACTGCGCTTTGCTTGGAGCGCATGCAATTGATCAACAAGCGTTTGATCGGCCTCTGCTTGTGCATCAATTTTTACCTCTAGACGATGGGCAAGTAAATCTAACAGGGCGCGGGATTTTGCCCGTTCCGCATGCTCAAGCGCACGGGGTACATCGCCAAGCCGTAAATAAAGTGCGATCGCCTCCTCATAAATCACTTGTTTGTCAAGCAAGAACAACGGCCGATATTCTGTGAGCATACGGGCGGTTGTGTGCTCTAAGTCAGAAATCGCCCGTTCAAAAAAAGACAGCGCACGTCGTGGCTCCTCTGGGAACTGCTCTTTTGTCCAAATCCCTCGCCAATAAAATACAGCGTGGCGCATCCATGCTTCAGCAGTTGTACATAGTTGCTCTGCAACCGTTAGGGCATCATCAGCCACTTGCCATGCGGCTAAATGAATCGCGGCACGTACTTTTGCAGTTAACGCTTGTATTAACCAAACATGCTGTTTACCTAACGTCAAACGTGCCACACTTCTATCTGCAACCTCTAGACTTTGTTCATACGCTTCTTGCAAAAAGTGCAAATGTGAGAATTCAATCTCCGTCAATGCAACCCAATAACTTGCCTCAGCTTCAACAAAATAATGGTGCGCCTCCTTAAGCGATAGTTGCGCCTGCGGAATATGAGTGTGGCTAAGGTTTGCATAGGCTGCCATCTCATGGAGCAAAAGTTTGCCTTTTCTGAGTGGTGAATCCGTATCGATTTGACGCGCCCTTTCTACCCCGATGAGAACATCTGAAAAACGTCGCAAAGCAAGCAGGCACATACTAATATCATGTTCCACCAAAAACTCATTCAGCTTGCTATTTGCATTCCGAAAAGTTACCCGAGCCTCATATAACAAGCGTAGGGCATCTGCATACCTACCTTGGTAATAATGTCCGAGCGCCATTGTTTGTTGGGATAACCCTGCATAATAAAATTGATTTGTATGCAGCATGACACTCACAGCATCTAATAGCCTCACCCCCATTGCTTCAAAATTTCCCAAGGCCCACTCTAATTTGAATGCATTATTGTGAATTGTCGCAACTAAAAGCAGATCTGGCGGGTCGAGATGTTCAGCATACTGGCGGATTTCTTGTGTCAGGATCAGACCGTCGGCAAAATCTCCGCGATCTGTATAGTATCCTTTCACAAAATTCATTTGTAACTGGATTAAGGGTCGCCATGCCTCATGCTTGAGGAGAATTAGTTTTGCTTTTTCAAATATGCGTTTGGCTTCCTCAAAACGCTCAAGGACACACAGACAATAAACTCCTAAGATTTGAATTTTGGCCGCTTCTAGGGATGCATAGGTAATGATGATTGACTCAATCTCCTTGATAAGAGAGTAAGCACGGGCGAAATCACCTTTAATTCTTGCGTCTTGTGATGCATCGCTACGCAGTGCGAGAACGCGATGATGTGGATTTTTTGTTTGGGTAGCCAGCGCATATTGAAGGTTGATAAGCGGGTCGGCTACCCCGTGGGTCTCATACCAAGTGTCTACATAAGCTTTCAACTGTGAAGCAACAGCATTGGCAAATGAATCCTCTTGCAGCGATGTAGATGATTGTAAATATTTTTTTTGTGCCTCTAAGCTAGGCAATACAAGCAGCTCCCCCAGAAACTGCTTGGGGTTGTTCATATCTGTATGTCTCGTAAATAAATTTCTATTTGCTCATTGCTGAGAATTAATTCATAGTGTCCTGTAACTAAATTATCAAATCGAGATTCGCCTAACTCAGAGACCATCCCTGTCGCAACGGGGGTTGCATTTCCGTTACGCCATAAGGTCGCTTGCAATGTTTCGGCCGATTCAAATGAACTTTGACAAATTAACTGAAATCGGCCGATGTGCTGCGGATCTGCTTCAATATCTAGCATAATTGGGACAGAGGACTCAACGGAAACGACATAAATGTATTGTTTGGGATCTTGTTGGGCAGAGCGTTTCGCAATCGTCGTATTACGTGAGGGCTTCCCCATCAATAAGGGTAGTGTTGATATCTCTTGAGCAATATATTGTGTAACTTGTGTCCATACTGATGGCGGCTGAATCGGCTCGGGTTCAGGAAATGCTGCTAGGTGTGTTTGGAGGTCGGCAAGTTCGGCCGAACAGTACTTACAAGTTTTTAGGTGGACGGCGACTGATTCTAATTCGCTGCTGGGCAGTGTTTCCTCCTCGAAATTGCTAAGCATCTCAGACGATGGGCAAAGCGACCGATAAAGTGCCCTGCTCAGTAGATGATCAACCGCTTCTAACTTCTTAACCTCTGTGGCAGCATCCCAACTGGCACTAGTTTGCTTATCAGGCAGAAGTCGCTTGTTTTGCGCGTCAGGTAATTGATGTGACATGGTATCCTTTGTTTTATTCCCTTAGGCTATTCGTAAAGCTTAATGCCCCATCATATTTAGTAGTCCTCAGTGTATTCGCAATGAGGACAGGGGCATTTAATTCTTCCGAGCACCTTGATTGTGAACCGAACATTCCAAACTCTAAAAAAAATCTAGTAAATCGGCACCAGGGTTTTTACCAATACGCAATACCACCCCTTGTCGTTTGCGACTAACCTGCGAAGCAGTGAGACAAACATGATGCGTCTGCTCTAACATACAGGCAATCTGACTTGGCTTCCGATTGTCATAGACATAATATTCAACCATGATGAATCGTTCGACCTCGTTTTTAATATGACGATCAACAGATGCCCATAATGCCGTAATCAACTCGTCCCGCTCATTTATCCGAGAGGGTAATGGCTTTGGGTCAGGTTCTTTTTTCAAAATATCTGACACACCATTATCGCCCTCTTTGCTCTGTTCATCAGAGAAGGGGGATTCCCATTGTCGAATCTTTTGTCCTCTGAGAAAGTCCATTGTTGTTGACCAAACAACACGATAGAAGTAGCGGTTGAGCTTCCAAGGTGACGAGAACCCTTGGAACATTTCGGGCGTCATCTTTTGTGTCAGTTTCAATAACGCATCATTATAAACTTCGTCAAAGTCCTCACCAGTCAATTGATAACGAGCCACCCAACTAAGGCTTTTGCCTCGATAATATGCTTCAAAGTAGGTTAGGCCGTCGTCCTGTTGATAACAAAAAATACGACACCACAATTCAAACAAGTATCGCGGATCAGACTTACTGTTTTGTCGATAGCGATCATCTTCAATTCTGATTTTGTGGAGCAACTCCGCATAAGTTAGGCTACAAATTGGATGTTTTTTGTCGCAATTCATCAAATTTCCTCTCCTGTCTCAATACAAGGGTCTCTTAATCAATCGTGTCTGCCTCTAACAAGTAAAACGAACGTTAATACACTTTAACGCACGTAATTTAGAATCCGCACCGTTGATAGTGTGGATCCATTCATTAAGTGACCTTTAATAAATAGAACGCACGCCAGACAATTTTGACGCACAATATCTGTGATTTATTCAATTGTTGGTAGATAGCAATTTAGAAAAGCAGGCATAGGCTCGGAGATAGAGGTATTTCTTGAGCTTACCTTGCATATTGACAGATAATTATTTTATGTGATGTCACGATTATAGTGCCATTTCACAAAAGTGACAAGTCAGTGTCTTTTTAGGGTCTGTGCGTTAGATTCCGTTTGGGAAGCTTTCGGCCGAATTCCCAAACAACCCACCGCAACCACCATCAAAAAGATTGTTCCTCTACATTTTTGCGCTTTCGCGGTCGATATTATTCAAACGTGTCCCATAGGGAGGAGACTGTGAGCTGTTGTTGCAGCGTTTCGGCCGAAAGCACCGTCTTAATCGTAACAATCTGCTCGCGATCGGGAAACAAATGGAAAAAGTTGTCTGAAAAACGGTGGGCGCTTCCTGCCAGTGAAAGCCAAACCCACATCGCAGGCCGATCGCTTGTCAGTTGAATCGTTGCCAACTCGCCTACTTTGCTCACCTGCATCGTCAGCGTGGGCTGTTGCAGTTTGACATGCTTCGGCCGACTCAGATGCACAAGGTTCGTTGAAACTATTTCGCCCGCAACGCGGAGCCGCATTTGAATCAACAGCGCACGAGCACCGTAGCTGGCTAGCTCAGGTGCGATCTCAACCGTTGTCACAAGCTGGCTGCAAATGCTGTCAAGCGCACAATCGTGCGAGCCTGAACGCAATGTTGTGCCATCGCTGGCGTGAACAATTGCCCACTCGATGACGCCCGTGAGCGGTTGCGGCAAATCGTGCGTCACGTGCAGTGCCAACGTACCTGCGGTCAAATCTTCAACGGCGGAGAGCAACGTCGGGGCGAAGAAGTGGTGAGCCATGTAGTGTAGGGCTTTCCATCGGCCGAAACTGTCCAGCGAGGACCAGCTCGCCACGGGCCAACAGTCGTTTAGCTGCCAATAGAGCGTTCCCATACCGCGCGGCATCGTGCGCCGCCAATGCTCAACCGCATATTTGATCGCCATCCCCTGTTGGATCTGGCTCAGCCAAATTGTGTTCTCGAACGAGTTCGGGAAGCGGAACCAGTCGAGCATGTAAGTCATGATTTTGCTGTTGCCCGACGGCCGACTGCGCTGATGGTGCTCCATCACAAAGCTGGTTACATTTTTGTCTTCGGGCAGCAGCACCGTGTCAAGCGTGGCGGGTTCGGGGAACGACTGAAAGCCAAATTCGCTGTTAAAACGATGCATACAGGTGCGATAAAACTCAAACGGCTGCATCCCGTGCCACACGTCCCAAATGTGTGCATCGCCCCAGTCAGGATGATTAAAGTTGAGGCGGTTGCCATGCGGACTGTGCGGACTGCCCGGCCAGTAGCTTGTTTGTGGATCAAGCTCATTCACAAGCTGGCGCAGATTCATATCATAGAGACGGCTATAATCCTGCCAACTCATCGCCGTGTCGGTCCATTCATCTGCAACCAAACCTTGTTCCATCTCATTATTGCCGCACCATAGCGCCAGCGACGCATGATGGCGGATGCGCTCAATTTGCTCATGTGCTTCAACCATAACGTTTGCCATAAACGCCTCATCATCGGTTGGATAGGTCGAGCAGGCAAACATAAAATCTTGCCAAACGCAGATGCCAAGTTGGTCGCAGAGGTCGTAGAAAATATCTGGCTCGTAAATGCCACCACCCCACACGCGCAGCATGTTCATGTTTGCATCGGCCGCCGATTGCAGCAAATCAGCGTACCACGCCTCATCAACCCGCGTCACAAACGTATCGGCTGGAATCCAGTTTGCGCCTTTGCTGAAAAACGGCACCCCGTTGCACTCAAAATGGAACGACTCGCCCCACTGGTCAGGCTGTGTCACAAGACGCAGCGTGCGCAAACCGATGTTGCGCTTCCAGTTGTCAATGACCGTTTCGGCCGTCCGCAGCGTAACATCAATTTGATAAAGCGGCTGCTCACCCAGCCCATTCGGCCACCACAGTTGGGGGTTATTGATTGCAACCTGAATGATGCAGCGCCCGTCTTGAAGATGCTGCACGGTATCGTGCGTTTTTTCTGCGGCAACAGCATCAGCTAGCCCCGCTGCAACCTCAACAAACAGCGACGCATCTGAAACGACATCAGCATTGACCTCAATGTTTAATGAAACGGCGTCGCCATGTTGTTGCGTGATGTGGACATCATGGATGCGAGCGCGGTTTGTGGCAATCAGTTCGATCGGCTGCAAGATGCCGCAGGTAATGAGCACAGGTCCCCAATCCCAACCGAAGTTGCACGGGCTTTTACGGACATAGTTTGCGCCGACGTTGTGATTCCAACTGTGGATGTAGCGGTCGGCTAGCTTTGCCTTGGCGTGGTTAAGAGCGGATGCGAAGTGGATGCGAATTTCGTTTTCGCCTGCGTGCAGATGTGGCTTGGCGTCGAATTCCCACACGCGAAACTGATTGTCGCTTCGGCCGATTTCCACCCCGTTCAGTTCAATCGTTGCGAGGGTGTCGAGGCTGTTGCAGCGGAGAAGGAGCTGTGGGGTGGTGAGAATTTCGGCCGAAACCTCAAACCGCCGCCGATACGTCCAATCACGTTCCCCAATCCACTGCAACGCCAATTCATTATCCCGATAATATGGGTCCGCAATCTCACCAGCCGCCAGCAAATCCGTATGCACACAACCTGGCACGGTCGCCGGCAACCACCTGTTTTCATCTAATTGGGAAAATTCCCACGGTCCATTGAGTGTCAACATTGTCATGCCGCAAGCTTACTGTCGACAATCGTTTAGAACAAATAATCTTCACAGATCGCCGTTGAGGTTGCATTCTTGAACAAATCAGCCTCAAACACTGACCAAACGCTAGCCCAGTTTGAGTAATGGCATAATCAAAAGTTGAACTGCTTGCAGGGGAGGACGTGCGTGGATACAGTTTATTGTACGATGGTTTAATTTGGCGCAAAATACTAGAAATACACGCCTTGAAACTTTACGCTCAGCGATCAGATGATTGGTCGAGTTGATTATCTGATAACGCTCTCCTGCACTATGTTCAAAAAAGTCTTGGTTGCCAATCGGGGTGAAATAGCAAAACGTATCTTTACCGCCTGTCGTGAGTTGGGGGTGGCAAGTGCGGCGATTTATTCGGAGGTCGATGCGAACGCGAGCTGGTGGCATTCGGCCGATTTTGCCTACCCCCTCACTGGCGTCACCGCCTCCGATACCTACCTCAACCAAACACAACTCCTCACCATCGCCCAAGCAAACGGCGTCGATGCGATCCACCCCGGCTACGGCTTCCTGAGCGAAAACGCCGATTTCGCCGCCAACTGCGCCCAGCACGGTATCAAATTTATCGGGCCTAGCCCTGAAGCGATGCGCGTGATGGGCAGCAAGGCCAGCGCCCGCGAGGTGGCTGTTGCGGCAGGCGTGCCAGTGACGCCCGGTGTGGATGGGGCGGGCAAGTCGGATGAGGAGCTGG
>JBMZDF010000164.1:0-11268 GCA_049614105.1 Promineifilaceae bacterium (SeqCode) | reverse complement strand
CAGCGGCGTGTCGCTCAGGCTTCGACATGCTCAGCCACCGCTCTTTACCCAAATGAGACACACTCAAAGAATAGCGTTTGGGCAAACAAAAAGAGCAGCCGGTTTGGCTGCCCTTGTGGTTCAGTTTCTGCAAAAAGGAGATGTGTCACGCTGAAAAGACTATAACACGGGATTCATCCTAGCGGATCGCTTACTCATCTAAAATTCAGAAAAGGTTATGATTTGGTTGTAAAAGGTTAAATTTTACAAATAAAAAATTACAGGTATCAACTCTAATAAATGAAAAGAAAATAGTCATGCCAGATAGGGCCTACCTCTGGTAACTAGCTTTGTTTTCGGCCGATTTCATACAACCATTTAAGCCACAGCCTGCCCAAATCGTGTTTTTGAAAACGCCAAAGGTTACAAAACAATTACAACGCAAAAACAGCCCTAAGCAAGGCGGCACGATCAAAATAGGCTACTGAACAGCCAAAACACTGATTGCAAGCAGGAACACATCGAACGAAACGACGCTGATCCAACTGCGTGTTTTGACATAGTAAATAATGCGGGGAAGGGCGAAGAAAAACAGAAGCAGCCCAAATATCAAGAGCCATTTGGTAAAAAATGCCATATCTATCAATGTAACATTGAGATAGCTGGCAACCGCCACCGCGAATAAGTTGATCGCGACCAAGGCGGCGGCTAAATGTGCCGAGGGCGCTTTGGGCGACTCGATTGGTTGGATCAGAACGAAAAAGTAGAGCAGGGTAAAAAATAGATAGACGGCAGGTGTGGTTAAAAAGTAGTACCCGTTGCCCATGTCGCCAAAATCGACGGTGAAAATACTAGATAGGTAGCCTGTTAGATCGGCGATAGCGCTGGTTAGGCCAAACGCAAATGGAACGGCTATCAGGCCTAACATGAGGCGGTTGCTGAGAAATTCGGCCGAAAATCCATCCAACTGCCGCACGCGATGCACTCCAAACAAAAACAAAATATAAGGTAGCGCCAGCGCAAACGCATCGGTCAGCGCCGAAAAATCGATCGCCTCGCGTGTAAAACGCCCTTCAAAAAAGCGATTTAGTACGAGGAAAAGAACGACGCCCAGCACATCAGCGATGACGGGGTACAACCACGAATTGACGTTTGATTTTGGGTCTGCGACAAATGTACTCATACGCTGTATTGTCAACCGAATGGAGAAATATGTAACCTATCAGACCAAGGTTGTAACACAAATCTTAGCCGCATGAGTTTGGTACGATTAGCAGATGACAAGACCTTATGATTTGATTCTCTTTGGTGCAACAGGATTTACGGGCCAGTTAGTGGCTGATTATTTAGCGCAACAACCACAAACAACGCTGAAATGGGCGATTGCGGGCCGCAATGCGACAAAATTGGCGGCTGTGAAGTCAAAACTGCCTGAGGCGGTGGGTGTCATTTCGGCCGATACGACCAACGCAATCGCGTTGCGTCGGATGACCGCACAGGCCAAGGTTGTGATCAGCACCGTCGGCCCCTACATCAAATACGGCATTCCGCTGGTTGAGGCGTGCATTGAAACGGGAACCGACTACGCCGACATCACGGGCGAACCTGAGTTCGTCAATCATTTGCTCATCGAGTTAGACGCAAGGGCGCGTGAGAAAGGGGTTCGGATTGTGAACTGCTGCGGGTTTGACAGCATCCCGCACGATTTTGGCGCTTACTTTACCGCAAAGCTGCTGCCAGACGATCAGCCTGCAAAAATTGAGGGGTTCGTCTCAGCTAGCGGAACGTTCAGCGGTGGCACATGGCATTCGGCCGTTGAAGCAATGGGCCGCATGCGACAGCAAGCCAAAACGCCGAAGCGCACCACCAAACGCAAAGTGCGCGGCGTCAAAGCAGGCGTTCATTACGAAAATGAAATTCAGGGCTGGGCTGTCCCGTTTCCAACGATCGATCCGCAAATTGTGTTGCGTTCAGCGGCCGAATTGCCCGACTACGGCAGCGAATTTAGCTATGGGCATTACATTCGCATCCCAAAATGGTATCAGGTTGCCTTGGGCGGCGTGGGCATCACCGCCGTCACTGGTTTGGCGCAACTCAAGCCCACGCGCAAATTACTCCTCAATCTGCGTAAACCTGGGGATGGCCCCGATGCTGCCCAGCGAGAAGCGGCCAGCTTCCGCGTCATGTTTGTGGGCACAGCAGGTGACAAGCGTGTGGTGATGCAGGTTAGCGGCGGTGATCCGGGCTATGGGGAGACATCGAAAATGTTAGCAGAGACAGGGCTGAGTTTAGCTTTTGATGAACTACCTGAGCGCTCAGGCATTTTGACGCCTGTGGTTGCCTTGCGTGAACCACTACTGCACCGTTTGCAAGCGGCGGGTATGAAATTTGAGGTGCTCCAAGGTGGCTAAGTAGGAGCGGCTATTCAGATGAAATCGCTATCTGCGAAACAAGAACCGATCTTGTCTGGAAACGGACGTAAGGTTAAGCTGTTCGATGGCGCAACCCAGCTTTCATTTCGCGCATTCTATCAACAGTTATTGGCTGGGGATCAGGCGGGGCGCACGTGGCTCACGTCGCAACTGGTTGCCTGTCCGTTTGACGGATTTTTTTGGGAAACGCCATCCGTGACGCTGGCAACGGTTGATGATCCGTTTGAGTTTGTGATGATCAACGGAGCGGCGCTGTCTCGGCTGGCACAAAACGCGAACCCATTTCGACAGCAGTTTGCGGCCCAGTCACAACTGGACGTGATTCGTTTTGCAAATCTGGGCGGGGATGCACAGCTTGTTGTGCCGCAGCCACGTGCTTCTCAAACCAACTATACACATTTGGGCGCGTTTTTGCGTTCGGCACCTGCTGAGCAAGTTGATCTGTTTTGGCAAACGCTGAGCGAGGCATTTTGGCAGCGGCTGTCTGCAAAGCCTGTTTGGGTCAGTACGGCTGGGTTGGGGGTTTCGTGGGTGCATTTGCGGCTGGACAATCGGCCGAAATATTATCGGCACGCGCCTTATCGAAATGATTTCGGCCGAAAAACAGAATCCCGCTACCTTTTTTGATTTTGTGTATAATTTGGTGCTGGTTTTTTAAGCAGAGTTTGTGTAGCAGTGTGCATCATAATCCACGCTAAGTGTCATTTGAAAAATCTATGAACCCAAATTATGCTAAAGCACGACGACACGCAACACGTCGGCTGATACAGGAATTGTCTCCTAAACTAAGCTACCATAACCTCGCTCATACGCTTGATGTTATTGAACGTGCTGTTGATCTCGGTGAACGCATCGGGGTTGATGAGACCGACATGCTGCTGCTAAAAACGGCGGCAGCCTATCACGACATCGGCTTTATCGATTGTGTTGCAGGGCATGAGCAAATTGGGGCTGAGTATGCGGGTGAGGTGTTGGGCGAGTATGGCTATTCGGCCGAACAAATCGTCACGGTTCAAGAGCTTATTCTCGCCACGCAGCTTTCACGCACCCCACAAACGCTGTTAGAGCAGATTATGAGCGATGCCGATCTCGATATTTTAGGACGCCCCGATTTTTTGTCTCGTAGCTGTGATCTGCGCGATGAAGTCAACGCCCTCGGCAACACCATTTCGCTGCGCGAGTGGTATTTGCAACAGCATCGCTTTTTAAGCAGTCAAACTTACTCAACCGCCACGGCACGCGACACGCGAGAGGCGGGGAAAGCGGACAATCTAAAGTTATTGATGCGTTTGGTTGACGAGATCGACGCAAAGAAAAAGCGCACTCAAACTTGAATGCGCTTTTTCTGTTTTTGGCTGTCAGCCTGAACTGCTGGTTTACCAGTCAGATCGCCAAACGTCCAGCGTGTTTAATGGGTAATCGGTCTGGAGCTTGTCGGCGGGAACCCAGCCCCAAATATTTTTTGCAGTCACAATTCGGATCCATTGGGAATCGGCCGAACGCGACCCAGCCAAGCGAACCGTTTCGTCTTTCTCCGCAAATGTGAGCGGGGGCGCACTACTTCTAAACGTTTGGCGAACGGCTGTCCGCTCGCTCATTGTCGCTTCTTTGACGACAGGAACTGCGCCACCTGTTTCGCCCTGATTATTGTTGCCAGAGTTGCCAATCGGATACACAAGCACCCAGAAAACGCGCACCTCTGCTTCGCCAAGCCCTTCACGGTATTCAACTTTCAAAGAAGTCGAGTCATCTAAAATAGTGATCTCACGATTGACACCATGGATGACGCTGTCGGCCCATTCGTTGATGAGCAAGCGGTTGTTGACATAGACGCGCACGCCGTCATCCGCGATTGCCGTGAAACGATAGCGACCGGGAGAGAATTTAACCTCGTTTGTCCAGCGAATAGAGAAAGCGTCTTTTTTCCAGTCGGTTGCGGGGCTGCCCCGTTCCCAATCAAAATCAATGTTGGCGTCCTCGCGAACAAATGACGGCGCACCGCGCAAATTGGTGTTTGGATAGTAAGCTCCTGTCCACGGGCCAACAAATTGTGTTGCGGCTGGGGGCGCAACGTTGTCGTTGGGGCGCAAAACGCGATCCCAAGTGACCTGCGCCGTGGCTTGGTCGCCAAATTCTACATACTCGACCAAAATATCATGTGCGCCAGCCGTCATGTAAACCAACCCTGTCGAGGTTGTTTGCGTGCGGCGATCGTAGGTGTGGTCTTCGCGTTCTGCGTACCACTGGTCGATCACGATGCGACCGTCTACAAAAATACGCATTTGGTCATCGGCACGCGCCTTAAACTCGTAGGTTCCTGCGGTGAACGTTAAATTGCGTTCCCAACGTGCAGAGAAGTCGTTGGCGTTAACGATGTTCGGAGCGGGGCTTTGACGACGCCATTCATAGAAGATGTCGCTTTCTTGGCGCACTAGGACGGGCGCACCGCTAAAGTCGGTGTTGTTCCAGTAGCTGGCGGTCCATGTTGCATCATCGGCCGAAACAGACGACGCAAAGAGCGTGCTTAACAATAAAATCAGAATGATGAGGGATCGTTTTGCTGTTTTCATGGTTACGTTCTTTTCCTTTATTCGTAGCGTAGGGCGTCAATCGGCCGAAGTCGAGCCGCACGCCAAGCGGGATAAATACCAAAGACAATCCCAACGGCCATCGAGAATCCAACGGCTAGCGAGACACTGTTGGCATCAACCGCGCCCGTGACGTCAATCGCCCGTCCGCCCGCGACCGCAATCGCCCAGCCCAGTGCAATACCAATCAACCCCCCGATCAGGCTCAAAATAAGCGACTCGATCAGGAATTGGGTCAAAATGTTACGACGCAACGCACCCATTGATTTGCGAATCCCGATTTCGCGTGTGCGCTCCGTCACGCTCACCAGCATAATATTCATAATGCCGATGCCGCCTACCAACAGCGAGATACCAGCAACCGCACCTAAAAATAAGGTCACCGTGCCTAAAATTTGATTCACTGTTTCGAGCAGATCGCCCTGCGCCAGTAAGGTGAAATCATCGTCTGATGCATAGGCAATGTCGTGCTGATCACGCAGCACTTCGGTAATCTGCTCCATCGCTTGGTCTGACCGATCGGCGTCAGCGCCCGTGGCAATGATCTGGCTGACTGCAATACGACCTTGGCGCGTGCGTTGAGATCCTAACCGCGATTGATGCGTTGACAAGGGGATGTACACAACATCATTTGGATTTGCGCCAACGCCCCCTTCAGACTCAGCAAGCATGCCGATCACTTCATAAGACCCACCGTTAATTTTAACCGTTTCGCCAATCGGATAATCATCTGGGAATAGGTCTTCCGCAACGTTCCAGCCGATAACGGCGACACGCGAACGGCTGTCATTATCAAATTCTGTAAAGAAGCCACCAGCCAACACATCATCATCCAACCCATTCATAGGAAAGTAGTTGACCGTAACGCCCGTTACGTTGCCTTGGAAATCTTGCCCACGCGCCAAAATTTCATACCCGCCTGAAACAGAAGCAGCCACATCAACCACGTCAGGGACGCGCGTTCGATCTTTGAGTGCTTCAACATCTTCAACGCTCAAAGCAGGATAACCATCGCTGTTGTCACCATTGGTGAAAATAAAAATAAGATTTGTCCCGATCGCGTTGATGTCATCCTCAACCGAGGCGCGGAACCCATTACCAATACCCAGCAGACCGATTACAGCCGCAACACCAATAATGACGCCCAGCATGGTTAAAAGCGACCGCAACTTGTTGGAGCTAAGGCTGTCGAGCGCCGTGAGGAAACTTTCGGTTAGATTCATGCGTCTGTTTTCCTCGTATCTGAGATAACTTGCCCATCGCTCAGGCGAATGATTCGATTGGCACGATTGGCAACATCCATATCATGCGTCACCATTACAATCGTTTTACCTTCACTGTAAAGTTGTTCAAACAGTTGCAGCACCTCTTCGCCAGAAACAGAGTCAAGCGCCCCCGTTGGCTCATCCGCCAGCAACAGGCTTGGTTCGGTGACAAGCGCCCGTGCAATCGCGACACGTTGCTGCTGACCACCTGATAGCTCATCTGGCTTGTGGTCATGGCGGTCGCCAAGCCCCACCGATGTAAGCGCCGCAATCGATCGTTTATACCGTTCGCGCCGTCCCACGCCGCCGTACATCAACGGAACGCTGACCTGTTTGACGGCGGTTGTACGTGCGAGAAGGTTAAATCTTTGAAAGATGAAGCCGATCTCTTTGTTACGGATCCGCGCCTGATCATCGTCGCTAAGGTTGCTGACGTCTGTTTCGTTCAGAATGTAGGTTCCCGTAGTGGGAACATCGAGACAGCCGATGATGTTCATCAGCGTACTCTTGCCAGAACCAGATGTCCCGATAATTGCAACAAAATCACCTTCATTGATATCAATTGAAACGCCACGCAAGGCGTGAACTTCTTGCGTTCCCATTTGATACACTTTCGCGATGTCGCGCAGTTCAATCATGCTCATAATGATTCCCTATATGGAAAGTAGGCAGTAAGGAGTAAGAAATAAGGAGAGTTTGAATCTTCCTGCTTTTTACACTTCGCTCCTGATTTCTACATATAGTTTAGCCGCCACGTCCTGGTCCAGGAGGGCCACCGTCACCGTCGCCACCTGGGCCAAAGTTAAAGGTTGGGGCGCTGAAGTCACCAATTAAGAGCGACTGTCCTTCTTCAAGACCGTCTGTAACCTGTGTAAAGTCGCCATCACGCAAGCCTGTGCCGATTTGCATTTGGGTAACCGTGCGTCCTTCACCTTCGCCTTCAACCACATTGACGCTAAAAGTACCTCGGCTGCGGTCAACCGTAATTGCCTCGTTTGGAATTAGCAGCACTTCTTCACGGCGGGCTGTGATGAGGTTGGCGTTGGCCGTCATGCCGATACGCAAATCAACATCGTCCACTGGCTCCACCGAGAGACGAACCTCAAACGTGACAATCTCGCTGCCCGTGCTGGTTGTCGCCACGGTCGCAATTGAGTCCACGGTCGCTGGTAGCTCAAGATTTGGATACGCATCAAAAGTGATCGTTGCCTCTTGCCCTACCGATAGCTCACCCAAGTCAATTTCATCTACATCAACGAGAACGGCAAGCGTTTCAAAGTTGACGAGTTTCATCACGACGCCGCCTGCGACCTCGCCCTGCGTGACAAGCAGCTCCGTTACGATACCATCAAATGGTGCGGTCAACGTTGCGTTTGCCAAATTTTCGCGTGCTTCTTCAAGACTAACTTCTGCTTGGCGAACCTGCGCTTCGGCAATGGCGACTGATGTATCGGTAGCAGCACGCTGTAAGTTTGCGAAGCCACACTCGCCTTCGCCTGTTCAAACTGTGCCGTACTGCTGCCGTCCAATAAATTTTCGAGCTGTGCCTCGGCCGAAGCGATACTCGCTTGGGAGGACGCAATACTTGCAGAAGCAGAGGCAAGCGAACTTGCGTTTGGCCCCTCCAACAGATTATCTAGATTGCTTTTAGCTGAATCCCGCTGAGAAATGGCGGAGCTAAGTGCTGATTGTGCATCGGCCACAGCGATTGAAGTTGCGCCAGCACGTAAATCATTAAGGTTGGCCTGTGCTGCATCACGCTGCGCAGTGGCGGCGTTTAGCTGATTTTGTGCGGCAGCAAGCGTGTTGGGATCTGTACCCGTTTTCAGGTCATTCAGAGCCGCGCGTGCTGAGTCACGTTGTGCAATGGCCGCGTTTAGCTGAGCCTGTGCCGATGTGATTTGATTGGGGTCAGCGCCATTAGACAGGTCAGTTAAGGCAGCACGTGCTGCATCGCGTTGTGCGACAGCGGCGCTTAGTTGCGCTTCTGCGGCTGCAATTTGATTGGGGTCTGACCCTTGTAAAAGATCGTTGAGGTTGGCTTGTGCCGCCACCAGTTGCTGGTTCGCATTGTCTAGCTGGATAGCCGCCCCTTCTTGCAACTGTTCGTTCGGACAGTGAACATAGCCGCTGTCCTGCTCGTAGCAAGTAAAGGCGTGGTCATATGCATCCTGAGCGGCACGTTGTTGCTGTTCAGCATTCGTGAGCGCAACTTGCGCATTGGCGATAGCCGCCTCGCTTGCACCTGCTTGCAGATTTGTCAGGTTTTGTTGCGCAGATGAGACGCTAGATTCGGCCGAACGCAAAGAGGATTCGGCGCTTGAAATAGATTGTTGCGTCGCGCCTGTTTGTAAATCTGTGAGCGCTTGTTGTGCCGATGCGACACTGGATTCGGCCGAACGCAAAGAAGATTCAGCACTTGAGAGAGATTGTTGTGTCGCGCCTGCTTGCAGGTCTTTGAGCGTTTGACGAGCGGTTGCGACGCTAGATTCGGCCGAACGCAAAGAAGACTCGGCCGTCCAAAGCTCCTGTTGAGAAGCCCCGTCTGTAACATCATTCAGACGTTCCTGCGCTGCCTTGACCGAGGTGCCGGCCGCGTTTAAGCTAGCGCGGGCTGCTTGAACTTCACTCTCACTTGCCGTTTCAGCCGCATTTCTATAACCCGCCTGAGCTGAGCTGAGCGACGCACGCGCAGAGCGAATCGCCGCTTCTTGTGCTGCAACGTCTGCATCATTGGCCCCGTCTGACAAATCATCAAAATTTGCTTGGGCGCTGGCGAGTGCTGCTTCGGCCGATGCAATATCTTCTGCATTAGATGGCTCTTGCAGTTGTTCCAAATTCGCCTGTTGAATAATCAAGCTTTGTTCAGCGTTGATTACGGCGCGTTCAAGCGCCAGTGCTTCAATGCGTAAAAGCGGGTCGCCTTTGCTGACCATTTGCCCTTCACGCACCAATAGTTCTGCAACCTCGCCCGAAACAGCAAGCGAGAGAGAGGCTTCATCTTGTGGTAGATATTGCCCCGTTGCGGTGGCGGTTGAGGACAGATCGCCGATAAAGGCGGTGACAACGTCACCATCATCAACCATGTCTGCCGTTTGTCCAGCCGCGCCAGCGCCAAAGCCTAGCCCATTGCCGCCTCGTGCTTGGATCGCCGCATAAGCGCCACCGCCTAGCAGAACTAGCACACCTAAAATAGCAAGTATTCGATTTCGTGTCATGGAGATACTCCTCGATCTGATTGTTTCTACAGCATACACCGACAATGCTGTTCTTCACACAAAATATACGTTCAGATTGTGTAGAAGTTGTGCAGGAAGAAGTTGTTGTTGCAACGTTGGCAGAAGCGTACTGAACTTGGCCGCATAAGAAAACAAGTCCATTGCCCGTCATATGTTGTTTGTATCGTTTTTAGCGTTGGAATTGTGTAAACGTTGCATTTGCGGTTGTTCTGCGGCCGATCTGCCACCAATGGGCAACCTGAACACCATGTCAAATGAGATATTAGTCCTAACGCCAGAAGAAGGAGTTAACAATGCTAGGTTGTGAATTGCCGTCCTTACAACCGCACGGTACTATTATAAATCAGTTATAATTATCTTGTGCTGATGGGTGATCAACACAAATCAGGGCGAATAAGTATGGGTATGCCAGTCAGTTTTGAGGACATGACTTCAAATTAGATTGCTAGGCTACCTCAGTCGCGGAGTTACTGATAAAAATGAAAGCAGGTTTCACATTTTTATTAAGCTCAACTCAGTTTAAGAATGATTGATTGCATGTTGATTTCAGCTTAGAATATTTTTGATTTTTGCTGTGCAATCAGCGTTATTTGTAGACACAGGTTATGAATTCAAAATTAGCGCGTTGGTGCGACGGATTTTTAGAAGCAGGATGGCTCGTCGCTTTAATTGTTACCCCTTTATTTTTCAATATTCACTCAGAACGTGTTTTTGAGCCAGATAAGTTAACGCTCGTTCGCTCAATTGCGACGTTGATGTTGGTTATTTGGGTTGTGAAGTTCGTTGATCAAAAAGGGTGGCAGGATGTAAGCTGGCTGAGGTGGCGCAGCGATAATTCAGTTTGGCGCAAACCACTTATGCTGCCGATGCTGGTCATTGTGCTGGTTTACCTGATATCAAACGCATTTTCTGTTGCGCCGCGCACCAGTTGGTTTGGGTCTTACCAACGTTTGCAGGGAACCTATTCCACCTACGCCTATATTATCATTTTTGCCCTTATTGTTTCGACCGTACGCACACGGGCGCAGATCGAACGTATTGTGACGGTGATGATCGTGACCAGTATTCCTGTTGCGTTATACGGGCTGTTGCAACGTTTCCAGCTTGATCCGCTGCCTTGGGGTGGTGATACAACGATCCGTATTGCTGGGCATATGGGGAACTCTATTTTTGTGGCGGCGTATTTGATTTTGTCTGTCCCCATTACGGCTGGGCGCATTATTGACTCCTTCTACAACATTTTGACTGATGAGGAGCTATCTTATGCGGATGTGGTGCGTTCCTCTATCTACATTCTGGCGTTAGCGATTCAAGCCTATGCGATTTACTCTACGCAAAGTCGTGGTCCGATTATTGGTCTTGCGATCGGCATGTTCGCGTTTGTTCTCATTCTGCTGGTCGCCTTACGAAATGTCGAAACGGAAAAAAGCGGAAGCGCTTTGTCTAACTTCCTGTGGCCGCTAATGTATATCGTATTGGCCTTTGCTGCGCTGTTTATTAGCGATTTGGCACTGCCCTCATTAGGTGGCGAGCGGGCATTTTATCTTTTTGCAAGTTTGATTGGGTTGATTGTGCTGTCAATTTTAGTGTTGGCGGCGGCGCGGATTGGCTGGGGATGGCTGTGGTCTGTCTGGCTGTCGTTTACCGCGTTCTTCCTGATTATCATGTTGACCTTTAGCGCGGCCGATCAATTCCCTGAGCGAACACAAGATTTGCCTGTGATTGGCAGTTTCCAAGATACGTTTGAGGCCTGGGGCGATCTCCC
>JBMZDF010000163.1:0-11287 GCA_049614105.1 Promineifilaceae bacterium (SeqCode) | reverse complement strand
AACGAGGTATCCCGCAGGTTTTTGAGAAGATAGAAGCTGACTCGCTCCTACGCTCCGCGTGGGAGTGTTTTTGCTTGCCGCTATGCGGCCCGTAGGGAACTTTTCTTGGCAGCAAATAGGCCACGGAGCGGCAAGAGGGGCGTTCCACACAGAGTGGAGGAGCCAGTGGGTTAATAACCTAATCTATCCATATAGATCAACGCCATCCAGTGCTTCAACCCGCCGTGCTACATAATCATCAAGTGCTTCGACGGTTGATTGATCAATGGGGGGTGCTTCGTAGGCATTGATAATCTGTTTGTGGATGCGATTGGCACGCGGGAGTGCGTCCTCGCTGCCCGATGCTTTCCACGGCTCATAGCCTTGTCGATCGGTCAGAACGGGATCATAGAAGGCGGTTTCGTAATTGTTTTGCGTGAGGTCTGTGCCAAAATGATGACCGCCAATGCCGATTTCAGCAATTGAATCGAGCGCCAGTGATTCATCATCAATCTTGAAATCATTTAGCAAGTGCATAAACATGGCCAACCCTTCGCAATCGATGATGAACTTCTCAAACGAGGCAACGAGCCCTGCTTCAAGCCAACCGACGGAATGCATGACTAAATTGGTGTGCGCCATAATGGCGGGCCACATCGTCCACTGTGCTTCGTAGGCTGCCTGTGCGTCTGGCACTTTGGCGTTGGTGAGACTGCCGCTTGCGCGAAACGGGATGCCGTATTTGCGTGCGAGTTGCGCCGCGACAATCAGCGACCACGCGCCCTCTGGCCCGCCGAACGCGGGTGCGCCTGAGCGCATGTCCACATTTTGAGCAAATCCGCCATAGATAACGGGCGCACCGGGCTGAACGAGCTGCGCCAACGCAATTGCACCCAACGCTTCCGCATTTTGCTGGGCGAGGGCGGACGCGATGGTGACGGGGCTGGTTGCCCCTGCCATGATAAATGGTGTGTTGATCGAGACTTGCCCCAAACGTGCCATACTGACGATGCCGCCGATCATGCGATCGTCAAGCCGCAGCGGGCTGGTCACGTTGATGACGCCACCTGTCACCACGCCAGGCAATTCGCCACCAAACGCAATTTTGCACATCGCAACTTCATCTTCTGGAATGACGCGCCCGTGGGCCACGTCGCGTACCGCTTTGTCAGTCGTGGTGAGCATCATCCGCATTTTGTGCAGATGGCGCAGCGAGGCGTCAATATCTTGAACGGCACAGAAAGGGCCGCCCGCGATCTGAAAGAAGGGGAGGGCGTGGGCAAGTTTTGTGAACTTTTCGAGATCGGCAAGCGTGCCGTTGCGACGCCCACCCTCTAAATCAGAGACGTAGGGCATGCCTGAGTTGGGCGTGAAGGCAAGATGATTGCCGCCGATCTGGACGTTGTAGGCGGGGTTGCGGGCGTGCCATGTGAACGTGCTGGGCGCTTTGGCAATCAGATCGAGCAGCAGTCCGCGATCGATCCAGACGCGCTCTGTGCTGTGGTCAACTTTTGCGCCCGCTTTTTCCCAGAGGTGGAGCGCCTCGGCGTCCATGAACGCCATGCCAACGTTTTCGAGAATCCAGAGGGAGGCTTGGTGTAGTTTTTCGAGCTTTTCGGCCGAAACCCAAGCCACTGCATCCACTGGATTTTGAATCTGCTGCCAAGGTGTTTTGAGCCACGAAAGCTCGGGCTGTCTGCGCTCCTTGCGAGCGCGTCTGCGTGATTTTGACATAAGTTTAGTGCGATTATGCTATCAGTCTGGATAGCGGGCCAGCACGTGCATAAGTGCCGCGCGAACGCGAACGCGCTCGTTTTTTGAGGAGAAGGGTGTCGTTAGTTGTGCCGTTGAGCAATTCGGTCAGAAAGGTTTCGATCGGTTCGGCCGAAACCTTCAACTGCTTAACCACCTGATAACAGGCGTTGGGTGTGCCATGCTCCAATTGGTTAAGCAGCCGTTGTGTTTCCGCCCGTATTTATCCTGTCAAACGCGCGTTTTTGCGATCAAACAGCGTGGCTCGCTCGATCTTGAATGGGTAGCGTTCTGCCAAATATTCGACCTCAAGCTGTGTGCCGCGCTTCGCATGCGCGATGTCAACATAGCCAAACGCGACATATTTGCCAACGCTGTAGCCATAGTTGCCGCTGGTCACGCGCCCGACGAGTTCGCCATTAAGGAAAATAGGTTCGTTGCCAGTCACAACCGCGCTTGGATCATCGCTGGTGATGGTCACAAGTTTACGTGTGAGCGGTGCTGCTTTGAGTTTGACAAGCGCATCGCGACCCACAAAATCACCTTTGTCCAGCTTGACCATCCAGCCCATTCCCGATTCGTATGGATTTGTTTTGGTGTCGATGTCGGCTCCCCAAAGGCGATACCCTTTTTCGACACGCATCGAGCGCAACGCGCCTGTTCCTGCCATCGTGATGCCAAATTCGCGCCCTGCTTCCCAAATCTTGTCGCGCACCGCGCCCGCTTGGTCAGTCGGTAGATGCAATTCCCAGCCCATTTCGCCCACATAAGAGATTCGCATTGCGAATGGCGTTGCGTAATCAACTTCGATTTGCTTGCAGGTGTAGAAGGGGAATGCCTCGTTGCTGACGTCTGTGTTGGTTACCTTTTCAAGCACTTTACGAGCGTTGGGGCCAAACAGCCCGATCCCCATTTGGCTTTGCGACAAATCATTGATTGTGACCGTGCCGTCCTCTGGCAAATAGCTGTTGAGCCAGAATAGTTCCTGCGGCAAGGAGGCGTTGCCTGTAAACATCCAGAAGCGATCTTTGCCAACGCGGGCAACGGGAACGTCGCGTTTGATGCCGCCTGAGGGGGTGCAAAGTAGCGTGTAGACGACTTCGCCAACGGGGACGTCCATCTGATTGCTGCAAACATAGTTGACATAATCAAGTGCGCCCTTGCCTTTGATTTCGATTGTCGCGATACCCGACACGTCAAACATGCCAACGCTGTCGCGCACGGCGAGATGCTCCGCCCCTTGAATCCGTGACCAGTAGAGAGATTCCCAGCCCGTGCGGTCAGGCACCTGCGCATCGTACTTTTCGAGCAGATGTTGATTTTCCTCTAGCCAGTAGGGGAGTTCGAGGCCTGCGGTTGGGTTCCAAACCGCCTTGAGCGATTCGTAATGGTGATGGAATGGCGTGATGCGAACATTACGCGGTTTAGAGGCGGGTTGTGCGGGGTGAGTCACGTCGTGGACTTCAACATAGGCTTTGGCACACATTTCGTTGATGTACCGTTTTGTTTGCTGGTAGCCGAGGAAGCGGTTGACGTTGACGCCGCGTGTGTCAACCCACGCTTCGCCGTAGGTCATCCATTCCGCCATCAATCGGCCGATACCGCCTGCATGTGTGATCCAAACGGCGGCGGCGACCCAGAAGCCTTTGAGCGGGGTTTCGCCGCAGATGGGTGACCCATCTGCCGAAAACGAGAACATCCCGTTGAACTTCTTGTCTAAGCTTTTACCGCGTAGCGAAGGCAACGATTTCTGGCACATTTCCCATGCGTCCTTCCAATCGTCCTCGGTGAAATCATGTTCGGCCGCATCGCCCAAGTTACGCGGATCGACAATAATCGGCTTGTGGTGATAACTACCGATGCCAACCTGATCCCAATAGTGGCGATAATAAACGCCGCCATCAAGATCGCGCACGCCAGGATAAATAATTTCGTTGTCGAGATTGCTTTTGTCGCTGACGTGCGCCATTTCAGCAATCGGTTCTGTCCAAACGTATTGGTGTTCGGCCGACATGAGCGGAATATTGATCCCGACCTTATCCGCAATCGCTGGTGACCAAATGTTGGCGCAAAGCAAAACTTGCTCACACTCAATCTCAGCCATTTCAGGGTTATTGGTCTTTACCCCTGTGATGCGATCTCCCTTGATGACAAAATCAGTCACGCGCGTGTAACCGACAAATTTTGCTCCACCTGACGCTTCGCACATTGTTCCGAGCGATCCAGAGGCGTGTGCGCCAGAGACATACACCTTGCTAGGGGTCAAAATACCGCCCACAAACTCATCAGGCCGCATGAGTGGGAAATGGTCTGGAATTTCCTCTGGGCCGATCAGTTCTGTTTCGACACCAAACGATTTGGCGATGGTGTGCAAACGTTTTAGTTCGTACATGCGGTGCGAAGTCCGCGCCACATCAAGCCCGCCCACGTTGTTGAATGGTTTGCGCTCAGTGCCCCATTGTGGGAGGCTTGAGTAAAGGTCGAAGGATTCTTTGGCGATTTTGAGCATCACCTCGTTTGTGCTGACGGGGTTAACGCCGCCGGGTGCATGTGATGAGGAGCCATCGTTGAAGTAGAGTGGCCCTTTATCAATAACGAGAATATCTTTCCAGCCAAGTTTGGTGAGATTGTATGCGATGCTGGAACCAACGATGCCAGCGCCGACAATAACGAGTCTTGCTTTTGTTGTCATGCTTTTTTTGGGTGTAAAACGTAAAAGTAAAATATAATGACATCATATGAGCAGATCACAAAATTTTGATCTATAAACGTCGCAGGTTTGTCGTCCGCTCAGGTGTGAATAAAAACTTCTGAGGTTTTCGTCAATGTTCTCTGCGGTTTAAGTGCTTTTTGTGCGCTACTTAGACAGTTTACATTCTTGTGTTTACGTTTTAGATTGATGAAATCTCTTCTATTTCAAATTAGTCTATCTGTCGATAATGGTACAATTCAGACAAAACGCTGACTTTGTTGGAGAAAATGATGACTCACTCTATCCCACGACCCCAGATTGGCGGCACATTTAACGGTATTCGGCCGAATTATTTTGACTACTGGCGCGTAAGCCAAGCGGGGGAAGGTATTCCTCAACTTGACTTCTGGATTGAGCAGGCAGGCGAATATCATTGTAAGCCACACTATAATTATCCACATTTTGAGTATCAGATCGATCGTTGGGTGCGGGTATTTTATGCGGTGAAGGGATCGGCCGAACTGATTTTCAACAATCGTACGGTGCAATTGAATGAAGGCGACCTTGCGGTTGTTCCATCTAACAAGCCTTTTCGTTACAAAGCGTCCCAGACACATCATTATCACTGGTTCGCGATTGTTGGAAAATGGCCGAGCGTTTGGGGAGCAACGCCCCGTTTGCAACATTTTGAATTGGGGAACGATCGCGATCTGATTGAACAATTTGTCACCATTCGCGAACTGCTGATTTTGCAGCCAGTTAGCTATCAATTGCAAACGTTAAGCGCATTTTATGCACTGCTTGCCTGTATCGACCGTATTCGTTCACAAGCCCAACCGCCGACGCACCCCAATCGGTATGTGACACGCAGCCGCTACCCAGACGGCGTGCGCAATGCGCTGATCTACCTAGAAGAACATTGCATCGAACCCTACGATGTAAGCGCCACAGCGAAAGAGGCGTGCGTCAGTCCCTCTTATTTACGAGCCTTGTTTGACAAATGGGTTGGCGAATCGCCCAAGCGTTACCACACACGCTGCCGCATCGAACACGCCAAGCATCTGTTCCAAACACAACATTTGCCTGTACAAACGGTCGCAGGGCAGGTCGGGTACAATGATGTCAGCTATTTTTCGCGCGTTTTCAAGCAGCTAACATCCTACCCACCTAGTGAATACTGTAATCAGCTCGCAAATTTGGGTCGATAGAGCCAAATCTTCCTACCTTAAGACTTACGCAATGAGTTAAGAAACGCATCCTCCCCTAGCCCCTCCCGAAGGGAGGGGGATCTGATCCCTCCCCTGCGGAGGAGGTTAGGTGGGGGTTCTTCGGCGTAAGTCCTAACCTGAAAACCAGACCCCTACAGAACAAATAGTTAAAGGCAAAATCCTCTTTGATCTTGACAGAAATATCGCTTCCGATAAAATTTAGGCATGCCTAAATTTAAGAATAGGAATAGCAAAATGAAAAATAATGTACAACTAATCTTGTTGGTTGTGTTTGCTGTATTTGTCGCTGCATGTGGCGGTGGCGCAACAGAATCAAGTGGTAAATTGAAAGTCGTAACGACAACAGGGCAACTGGGTGATGCGGTTGCTAACATTGGTGGCGACACGCTGGAACTTGCGAGTTTGTTGGGGCCAGGGATTGACCCGCATCTGTATGTTCCGACAGAAGGGGATGTGGGTAAGTTTAGTTCGGCCGATGTCATTTTCTACAACGGCATCAACCTAGAAGCGCAGATGAGCCGCATCATGGCGCAGATGGGCGAACGCGGCAAAATTGTTGTCTCCGTTGGCGACAGTATGCCCGAAAGCGACTTGCTCAACTGGGAAGGCGAAGGCAAGGCGTTTGATCCGCACATTTGGAACGATCCCGTTTTGTGGAGCCAAGGGGTTGAACTGATTCGCGACATGTTAATGGAAGCGGACCCCGATAATGCAGATGTGTATGAGGCGAATACAAAGGCTTATTTGGCCGAAATCGCCGAGACGCATGCTTATGTGACGGAGCTAATCAACAGTATTCCTGAGTCGCAGCGCGTGATGATTACGGCGCATGATGCGTTTGCTTACTTCGGCCGAACCTACGGCCTAGAAGTTGCTGGCTTACAAGGCATCAGCACCGAATCTGAAGCAGGGACGGCCGACGTACAAAATCTAGCCGCATTTATTATCGAGCGCGGCGTTCCTGCGATGTTTGTCGAAACGTCAGTTCCTGCACGCACAATTGAGGCGGTTCAGGCGGCGGTTCAAGCGCAAGGCGCAGCAGTTGAGATTGGTGGATCGCTGTTTAGCGACGCGCTTGGCGAAGCGGGAACTGCGGCTGCAACGTACAACGGCATGTTGCGCCACAATGCAGAAACGTTAACGGGCGCACTTGGTGGCACGGTGACAGAGTAGCAGTTTGCTTTTTCTCTGGCGCGGGTAGCTACTCGCGCTACAAAAGAAATTTGTTTGCACTTGTGATGAGTACTGAAAACCTATGACCGACATGACAAAACCGACCTCTAATTTAGCACTCTACGTCACCGATTTAACGGTTGCCTATCAGGAGAAGCCCGTTTTGTGGGATATCGATCTCGAAGTTCCGACGGGCGTCTTGATGGCGATTGTTGGGCCAAACGGGGCGGGCAAAACAACATTGCTCAAGTCGATCTTGGGTCTGCTCAAGCCCGCCGCAGGGCAGGTCGCCATTTTTGACAAGCCTTATCGTGAGCAGCGCAGGCTGGTTGGCTATGTGCCGCAGCGGGGCAGTGTGGATTGGGATTTCCCAACGAGCGTGTTGGATGTGGTGATTATGGGTCGTTATGGCAGTTTAGGCTGGTTTAAGCGCCCTGGTTCGGCCGAACGAACCCTTGCTTTGCAGGCGCTTGAAAAAGTTGGCATGGCAAGCTTTGCCGAACGCCAAATCAGCCAGCTTTCGGGCGGACAGCAGCAGCGCGTTTTTCTGGCGCGGGCCTTGGTGCAAGATGCCGAACTCTATTTCATGGATGAGCCGTTTCAGGGTGTTGATGCGACAACCGAACGGGCGATTATCTCCCTGTTGCAAGAGCTACGCGCCGCTGGCAAAACAGTGATTGCGGTACATCACGATCTGCAAACGGTTCCCGAATATTTTGACTGGGCGATGTTGCTCAACGTGCGCAAAATCGCCAGCGGGCCAGTATCCGAAATTTTCAACGCAGAAAATTTGCGTCAAACTTATGGCGGGCGCGTTGCGTTTTTGAGTCGTGAGGCAATGGGGAATGATGCCTAATGTGCCTAAGCAGATCATAATTAACCATTGACGAAAACCTCAGAGGTTTTTATGCACACGACAGAGTAGACAACAACAAACCTCTGAGGTTTATTGATCGGATAACGCACCATGGTCGAAATTCTAACGCTCTTATTCACCGACTATACGTTACGCACAGTCGCCCTTGGCACAGCAATTATAGGCATCGTTAGCGGTGCGCTGGGCAGTTTTGCCTTTTTACGCAAGCAAAGTTTGTTGGGAGATGCGATCTCGCATGCGGCGCTGCCCGGCGTGGTGATCGCATTTTTGATTACCGAAAGCCGCGCATCGCTCGTTCTCATTTTGGGCGCGGCGATTGCTGGCTGGCTGGCAACGCTGTTGGTGCTGGCGATGGTGCGCAACACGCGCATTAAAGAAGACAGCGCCCTTGGCGTTGTGCTCTCAATCTTTTTTGGCTTCGGGCTGATGCTGTTGACCTACACGCAGCGGATCTCGACGGCGCGACAGGCGGGGCTTGATCGCTTTCTGTTTGGTCAAGCGGCAACATTGGTTGAGCGTGATGTCATCACGATGGCGATTATTGGCTTTTTGGCGCTGATTTGGGTCGTTATCTTCTGGAAAGAGTTCAAGCTTGTTAGTTTTGACCCCGATTATGCCGCCACGCTGGGCTATCCTGTGCGAGCATTGGACATTGGCCTGACGACCTTGCTGGTGATCGCGGTTGTGATTGGTTTGCAGGCGGTGGGCGTGATTTTGATGAGCGCGATGGTGGTTGCGCCGGCTGCGGCTGCGCGACAGTGGACCAATAATTTAGGCTTGATGGTGATAATCGCCGCGCTGTTTGGCGCGATTAGCGGCGTTGGGGGGGCGATTGTGAGCAGCACGGGGGCTGGTTTGTCAACTGGCCCTGTGATTGTGCTGTGTATCAGCGCCATTGCGGTGTTGTCGCTGTTGTTTGCGCCTGAACGGGGGCTTGTGTGGGCTTGGATACGCCAGCGTCGGAATCGACGTCGTTTGCGTAGCGAGACTGTGCTGACTGATTTATATCTGCTGGAGATGCAGCATCCTGATGCGTTGCGTGGACATTCGGCCGAAACGTTACACACCATGCTCGTCGGCACATCAGACGTGACGCGCACGCTCAAAAAGCTTGCCGAACGCGGACTCGTGACGCAATTGGCGAATAAGAACTGGCTGCTGACGGATGTGGGTTCGGCCGAAGCAAAATCAATTCTCGATAATATGAGCGGCAGTCAACTTGCACTAACGATAGGAACAAACGCGACATGACTATTGAACAAGTCGAAATCCAGCTGATCGCCTCCGTTGTTGCTGCCGCCTGCGCCTTGCCAGGTGTGTTCCTGATTTTGCGCCGCACCGCGATGATGAGCGACGCAATTAGCCACACCGTTTTGCTAGGCATTGTCGGCGGCTATTTTATCGTCGGCACGCTCGATCATCCCCTTTTGATTGTGGGTGCGGCCGTTGTCGGCGTGCTTACCGTTTCGTTGGTGGAACTGTTGACCAAAACCAAACTGGTCAAAGCGGACGCCGCGATCGGGCTGGTGTTTCCCGCCCTGTTTAGCATCGCCGTGATTATGATTTCCTCTGGGGCGCGAGACGTGCATTTGGATGAGCATGTTGTGTTCCAAGGGGATTTGGTCTTTGCACCCTTTGACCGCATGATTTTGTTCGGTGCAGATGTTGGCCCACGCACCCTAGTCATCATGAGCGGTGTCTTGCTTGTGAATATCGTGCTGATTGCCATCTTTTATAAAGAACTGAAGCTTTCCACCTTTGACGCAAGCCTTGCGGCGGCGTTTGGCTTTTCCCCCGCGATTTTGCACTATGGCCTGATGACGATGGTTTCGGTGACGGCGGTTGGTGCATTTGATGCGGTCGGCTCAATTTTGGTGATCGCGTTTATGATTGTGCCACCCGTCACGGCGTACATGCTAACCGATCGCCTGAGCCGTCTGCTGATGATTAGTGTCGTGGTTGGAATCGCTGGGTCGATTGGCGGCTACTGGATGGCACGAGCGTTTGATACGACGATTGGCGGCACAATCGTGACCATGCTCGGCATCATCTTTTTGCTCGTTTTGATGCTGTCGCCTGAACGGGGATTTGTGGCGCTGGCGCGACGGCGTGCGCGTCAAAAGTGGGAATTTGCCTCAACTATGCTGGCAATTCACTTGATGAACCATGAAGGGCAACCCGATTATGCCGACGAGGCACGGGTTGAGCATCTGAGTGAACATATGCGTTGGGAGCATGATTTTGCGGCGCAGGTTGTGCGCCGTGCGCAGCGTTCGGGTGTGCTGATTCGTCGGGACAACACATTGTTTTTGACCGATCAGGGGCGCACGCGAGCGGCCGAGGCGTTGTCGCGGTAAACAGATTTTTGCTTGGTGTGAACGTTTAGGGCTGACGTTCGTTGTACAGTGAACGCTGCCCGATTTTTTGTTCGGCAAAGATAGGGAGTTCAAGCTGCATCGGTTTGGGGCGCGGCTTGATCGCTTGGAAGGCGCTGAGGAGGGGGTTGATTTGCTCAACCGTTGCGACATCGAAATGGGTTTCCTTGAGGAGTTGCTGCCAAATTTCGGCCGAATGCCAGCCACTAAGCCCCCCAACACCTGCCAACCACTGATTATTTGCTGACTGAACCCGCTCCACCACAATCAAACGCCCACCATGTTTGAGCACCCGATACAGTTCGGTGAGCAAACGAACCTGATCCCCATGTTGTGCAATTTCGCTGAGCACTTGATCAAGCACCACTACCTCGGCGCTGTTTTCTAGGCGGGGAAGGCGATCAAAGCGCCCGTCAATCCAGATGGTGCGTGGATCAGAAAGCGGTAGGATAACGTTTTCATAGGCGACGCGCCGCGTGCGCAGCAGCGCATTGTTAGGCATCAACTGTGGGTTAAATACGTCAATAATCGTGATGCGACCATTGAGCAAAAATTTGCTGACTTCAATCGCCACGTTGCGCATGCCTGTCTCGACATAGAGAAATTGATCGCTGCGGCTGAGTGAGGCAAGCTGCCAGATGGTGGCCGCAATCGGCCGAAAATCAAGCAAACAACGCATCATCCAAGTGGTCGCAGCGTACAGATACGCAACGCCTAAGATAATGAGCGCCCCCAGCGGAAGCGATGCCCAACTTGACGCCATGACGCCCCAAGCCATCAGCGCCAGCCCTATAAAAAGGCCAAACAGCAATATCGGCCGATAATTGGGCCAGCGTGCGTTTAAGTAGTGCCAACTGTTCTCATTCATAGCGCGTTGAAATACAGGCCAATTGTACAAGGTTCTCGCGATTCAGGCGGTCAGGAACGCAGGGTTTTAGACGAGTAAATCAGCAATTTAGCGTAAAATGTGCAGATTTGATGAGATTGGCGCACAACTTTCGTCACAATCGCCCTTCGCGATAAAATTAGCCAGCCGTTACAATTGCGGTCGTTGTGACCTTATTTGCAAGTATTTGTAATCTATTCGTTTTTCGCATTGTTGCGGTTCGCTTTTTTTGTGGCGCACCTAGCCAATAATTTGCACTCAACTTTTCCACATGAACAAAAAAACAGTCCAAGACATTTCTGTAACTGGTCAGCGCGTGTTGAT
>JBMZDF010000162.1:0-11299 GCA_049614105.1 Promineifilaceae bacterium (SeqCode) | reverse complement strand
GTCGGCGCGATTGAGGCGATTCAGACGCTATTGTTGGAACAGCGCATGGCTGGAACGGCAGTGCTGCTTGTTTCTGAGGAGCTTGAGGAGTTGCTGGCGTTGAGCGATCGGATTGCGGTGATTTTTGATGGGCAGATTATGGGGGTGGTTTCGGCCGAAAATGCCAACATCGACCACATTGGCCTCATGATGACGGGTGAATCCATCACCAGCGAGACAGCAAAAGGATAGGGGAATCGACATGCCATATCGTCTTCATATTGAAAAACGAATTGATAATTATCCGAGCTGGTTTCCCGGTGCGGTTTCTGTTGGCGCAGTCATTGTTGCGTTTATTTTGAGCGGGATTGTGTTCAAACTGATTGGTGGCGAACCGATTCGCGTGTTTGGCTTCTTCATTCGCGCAACGTTCGGCAGCATCCCTGTCTTTACCGACACGCTGGTGAAGGCAACGCCGCTCATTTTTGTCGGACTAGCCTGTACCGTAGCGTTCAAAATGAAGCTGTGGAACATCGGCGCAGAGGGGCAGCTATTTATCGGCGCGTGGCTAGCGACAAGCGTGATTATGGTTCCGCTTGTCCCAGAAACGACCCCCAAGATTATCGTGATTCCGCTGATGCTTGTATTTGGCATGATTGGCGGCGCGGTTTGGGGATTTGTGCCGGGCTATCTCAAAGCACAGTTTGGCGTCAACGAGATTATCACGACGTTGATGCTCAACTACATCGCGATTAGCTGGAACAACTACTGGATTTTTGACCGCTGGAGCGACGCTGGTTTCCAGATGACGCCCACGTTTGCAAAGTCGGCATGGATGCCCCGTTTGGCTGATTACGCCAGACAGTTTAAGGGATTCTCAGGCATCACGCTGCATCTGGGTGTTGTGATCGCGGTAATTGCGGCGATTGTGATTTGGTGGGTGATGACCCGCAGCAGTTGGGGGTATGAGATTAAACTGATTGGTGACAACCCAGAGGCGGCACGTTACGCTGGCGTGAGCATCACGCGCAACGTGGTGTTGGTCATGATGCTTTCGGGCGCACTGGCTGGTCTGGCCGGCGCTGTTGAAGTTACGGGTGTCGTTCATCGTTTACAACAGCAAATCTCGCCCGGCTACGGCTTTACAGGCATTATTGTCGCTTGGTTGGCAAAGCTAAACCCTGTTGCGGTTATTCTTGTTTCGATTCTGTTTGGCGCTTTGATTGTTGCGGCGCGAGAAGTTCAGCCTTCTGGTTTGTCGCAAATGTTGCAAGGTTTTATTTTGTTTATGGTGATTAGCAGTGACGTGCTGCTGCGCTACAAGGTCAGTTTGGTTCGCACGGCGGAGGTCGCAGCATGAATCCAGAAATTATTTTACATGCGGGGATTGCAACGGGAACGGTACTGCTGTTCGCGACAATTGGCGAAATTTTTAGCGAACGGGCTGGCATTCTCAACCTTGGCGTTGAGGGGATGATGCTGCTGGGCGCAATGGCTGGGTTTAGCACCGCATTGTCCACAGGGAGTCCGTGGTTTGGCATGGTCGTTGGCACGATCGTGGGCGGCATTTTGAGCTTGGCGCACGGGCTAGTCACAATTCATTTTCAAGCGGATCAGGTGGTGAGCGGGCTGTCGCTGACGTTTCTGGGGACGGGGTTGGCAACCGTGCTGGGCGAAGGGTTGTCTGGAGCGGCCGTGAATACGATTGCGGACGCAAGCATTCCGCTGCTCAGCCAAATCCCATTTTTTGGGCCTGTCTTTTTTGCCGAACATAGTCCGCTGGTTTATCTTGGCTACCTGTTTGTCCCAGCATCCGCCTACTATATTTATCGGACGCGCCCTGGGATGCATTTGCGGGCGGTTGGTGAGAAACCGGAGGCGGCCGATGTGATGGGAATTAACGTCTACCAACTGCGTTATTTCTATGTGTTTGTCGGCGGTTGTTTAGCTGGGCTGGCTGGTGCGACAATTAGTCTATCCGTGTCGCCAGGTTGGTACAGTGTGCAAACAACGTCGGGGCAAGGCTGGATCGCGGTGGGGCTTGTGATTTTTGCCCAGTGGAACCCGTATCGGGCTGCGTTTGGCAGCTACATTTTCGGCGCATTGCGGCGCGTGACGCTCGACTTGCAGGGGCCATCTGAGATTTTAGGGTTCTCCAACCCGTTTTACGTCAACTCAAACTTGGGTTTTTTCCTGCAAATGTTGCCCTTCCTGTTTACGATTGTCGCGCTGATTATCGGCTCACGAGCGGCACGAAAACAGCGGCTAGGTGCGCCTGCCGCGCTGGGTGTTCCCTATATTCGCGGTGAACGGGGACTATAGTTAGCAACCTACTTTGACACTGGGCTGCATCTTAATTCAAGCGTAAAAACATGAGGCGCAAATAAGTCCTAAAGGAGACTCTATGATGAGTCTCCTTTTTTGTGTCGTATTAGATTGACATTTGTGGCACTCTAGCCTATTATCCTGCGCGGTGGTCAGATGGCTGCCATCTAACCTTTAAGTGTGGAGAAGCATTTGATTGAACAAATGCCCGTTCGTTCAAAATCATTAGCAGCACAGCTTGTTGACCTTTTGGTCAAGCGTATTGCTAATGGGACTTATCCACCTGAAACGCAATTTCCCCCAGAAAAACAATTAGCGGCCGACTTTAACGTCAGCCGCGCCACAATTCGTAGTGCAGTTGCCGTGTTGGCGGCACGGCGCTTAGTTGTAAAACGGCGCGGTGTTGGCACATTTGTGGCGGCGCGGAATCAGCTTAAAAATCCGCTGCACGTGGCTGAAAATTTTGACACGATGATTCGTAAGAATGGCTCTGAGCCGTCGATTGCGTATTTGGATGTTGAGTTGGTGTTGCCTGAACGGCATATTGTCGCGGCGCTGGAAATTGGGGAGACAGATGAGGTGCTGCGTTCGTATAAGGTGTTTTCGGCCGATTCTCAACCCGTCATCTACTGCTGCAATCTAATCCCCGTTGCCATTTTAGGGGTGGAATTGTCGCAACGGGCGATGAAAACACCCTCAATCACAGAACCTCTGTTTGACTTTCTGGAAACAAAATGCGCGGCCCCAACCCATTATCAAACAACGAAACTGCGTGTTGCGCTGGCGGGTGACTGCGAGTTTCCCGATTTCCCATTTGAGGACCATATTCCTGTACTTGTTTTAGAAGACACGGGGTATGATGCGACAGATCGGCCGATTTGGTACTCACAAAGTTATTTTCCCGACAATATGATGAGCCTTGAGATTATGCGTTTGAGGCAGCGGAAGTAACGCACTAATTATTAGACGAGCAAGATGCCAGCTAGGACATGTTGCTGACGACCCATGCACGAAGTTCAACGAAGCGGACAGAAGATAACAAAATATGAGACGCCGACGAGTGTAGATGCCGTTCTTCAGCTATTGGCTGAATATGGTGAACGAGCGCGGATCGTGGCGGGCGGTACGGATCTTGTCGTTGAACTCGATCGGGGTCAGCGAGCAGGTGTCGACACGCTGATTGACGTGACGCGACTGCCCTGCATGGCGGAGATTTGGCAGGATCGAGACGGGTTGATACATGTTGGCCCGTTGGTGACACACAATCAGGTTGTGGGGTCGCAACTGATTGTTGACCATGCGCTGCCGCTGGCACAAGCGTGCTTTGAGGTTGGATCGCCCCAGTTGCGGAATCGGGCGACGGTGGCGGGTAACTTGGTTACGGCAAGCCCTGCAAACGACACGATTACCCCTTTGCGGGCGCTCGGTGCGACGGTGAAACTGGCGTCAATTGACGGGACACGGGAAGTTAAGCTGGAAGATTTTTATCAGGGTGTGCGTCGAACGGTGATTGCGCCAAATGAGATGTTGGTCGATATTGTTTTTCGGCCGATGACAGCAACCGCACGCGGGATTTATGTAAAACTAGGGTTGCGGCGAGCGCAGGCGATTTCGGTGGTGCATTTGGCGATGGTGCTCGATTTTGACGGGGAGCTTGTGCAGGATGCGGTGATTGCGTTGGGGAGTGTTGCGCCGACGATTGTTAGGGAGAGTTCGGCCGAAAATTTAATCCGCCATAAGCCACTTACAAAGGCGCTAATTAGCGAAGCGGCTCACCTAGTTGCAAAGAATTCGCGCACGATCAGTGATTTGCGTGCGACGGCCGATTATCGCACCGATATGCTGCGTGTGATGGTCAAACGTGCTTTGACGGCGCTACGTGATGGGACACATGCTTCTCAGTGGCAAAAGAACCCCGTCATGCTGTGGGGGGATGTTCCCAATGGACAATTCCCAACGGGCGAGCAATTTGCAGCGCAGCATGATGTCGACACCAATATTGTGACAACGGTAAATGGACAACCCGTTGAGGCGGCTAACGGGACACATCAAACATTGCTAGATTGGTTACGTGATGATATTGGCCTGACTGGTACAAAAGAAGGTTGCGCCGAGGGCGAATGTGGTGCTTGTACAACTTATTTAGATGGCATGGCTGTGATGTCTTGCCTCGTGCCAGCCTGTCGGGCGCATGGCGCGGATATTGTGACGGTTGAGGGATTAGAAAAAGAGCGTTTACATCCGATTCAACAGGCATTTGTCGAATCAGGGGCTGTGCAGTGTGGGTATTGTATTCCAGGGTTTTTGATGTCCGGTGCAAAGCTGCTTGAGGAGAAAACAGAGCCGAATCAGGATGACATTAAACTGGCGTTGAGTGGGAATCTATGCCGATGTACAGGTTACTACAAGATTATTGAGGCTGTTGAAACAGCCTCACAGTCCACGTAGGTTACGAAGAAAGACAAAGTTTGAAAAAAATCTAGAAGAAATAGGCTCTTCTTCACACACTCCGTGGACAACTCTTATGGCAATTGGTAAATCAGACTACAAAATTGACGCAAATGGGAAGGTGACAGGCGCGACGTTGTATCCTGGGGATATTCAGCCGGCGGACTGTTTGCACGCAAAGGTCGTGTTTAGCGATCAGCCGCATGCGCGGATGTTGCGTATTGATTTCTCGGCCGCTGAGGCGGTTGATGGCGTGGTTGCGATTTTTGGTTCGGCCGATATTCCCATCAATGAATACGGCCTCACCATGTTCGACCAGCCCGTCATGATTGGCGTAGATGGATCGGGGCGCAGTGATGTGCCGCATGATGTGAGCCGCTGGGAAGCAGATCAGATTGCGATTGTGGTGGCAGAATCGGCCGAGGCGGCACAATTAGCCGCTGAAAAGATTGTGATCGAATGGGAACAACTGCCAATTCTAGACACGATTGACGCCGCACTGCACTCAGACATATTGATTCACCCTGAGCATCCAAGCGGAAGCAACGCCTACTATCAATTGAAAATCCGCAAGGGCGACATGGATGCGGGCTGGGCAGCGGCCGATGTAACGGTTGAAGGCAGTTACGAGATTCCATATCAGGAACACGCCTATTTGCAGCCAGAGGCGGCGGTCAGCTACGTTGATGAGGCTGGGCGCGTGACGGTTGAGATTGCGGGACAGTGGACGCATGAGGATCAGGAACAAATTGCGCATGCGCTCGATTTGCCGCTCGATCAGGTGCGTGTGATTTATCCTGCGATTGGCGGCGCATTTGGCGGTCGTGAGGATATGTCCTTGCAAATTGTGATGGCGTTGGCGAGCTGGCGATTGAGTCAGCGAGGTGATTTTCGGCCGATTCGCAGCCAATGGAGCCGCGAGGAAAGCATTGTCGGACACCACAAACGACATCGCGCAACCGTTCACACCAAATGGGGCGCAACAAACGACGGGCGCATCACGGCAGTTGAGGTTGACGGCTATTTAGACGCAGGTGCATACAACTACACCAGCAATAAAGTGCTGGGCAATTTTCATGTAACGGTCGGCGGGGCTTACGAAATTCCTAATGCACGAATTGACAGCCACGCGGTCTATACAAACTCAGTACCTGGCGGTGCGTTCCGTGGTTTTGGCGCACCGCAGGGCATTTTTGTGGCCGAATGCCAGATGAACAAGTTAGCGGCCGTTTTGGGCATCGACCCCGTTGAAATTCGGCTCAAGAACTGTTTGCGCGAAGATAGCCAGCAGATTACACAAGCGCCGATGCCTGCTGGGGTGAGTTTGCCCGAAGTGATTCAAGCGTGTGCAGAAGAGGGGAATCGGGATTCAGAATTCGGTCATCCGTTTAAGCCGTTTCAGTCGCTGCCGCCTGTTGAAGAGGCGGTGAGAAGCGGACGCGGGTTTGCGGCGGCTTATAAGAATGTCGGGTTTTCGTATGGGTTTCCTGAACGGAGCGAGGCGACGATTGAGATTCACGGCACTTCTAAAATTGAGCGCGTGGTTTGTTATCAGGCGGGGGCAGATTGTGGACAGGGGGCGCATACGGCGTTTCGACAGATGGCGGCGCAGGCGGTTGGCGTTTCGGCCGAAATGGTCGAAATGGTCGTTTCAGACACGGCAACCACAGGTGATTCAGGGTCGGCGTCTGCATCACGCTTAACGTTTATGGCGGGCAATGCGATTAAGGCTGCGGCCGAAAAAGCGTTGCAACAATGGACAGATGAGGATCGCCCTGCGATTGGGCACGTGCGTTTCACACCGCGCAACACTGTTGCCTTAGATTATGAAACAGGCGTTGGCGATGGCAATATAACGTTTGGGTATGTTGCACAGAGCGTTGATCTAGCGGTAGATATTGAAACAGGACACATTCATATTGAGCGCGTCGTTAGCACAAACGACGTGGGCAAAGCAATTAATCCTAACTTGGTTGAAGGGCAAATTGAGGGCGGCGTTGTGCAGGCACATGGCTATGCGCTGACCGAAAATTTGCAGGTTCACAACGGGCGTATCCTGAACCCCCGTTTTAGCAGCTACCTGATACCTGGCATCTTGGATATTCCAGATGAAGTTAAATCGGTCATTTTGGAAATCCCTGATCCGCAAGGCCCTTGGGGCGCACGCGGCATGGCCGAAATGCCAATGATTCCACTTGCGCCCGCCATCGTGGCGGCGCTACACGACGCAACTGGCGTCTGGTTCGATGAGTTCCCACTAACCCCCAGTCGTGTGGTCGCGAAATTGCGCGAACACGGCATTGGAGCCGACTAATGTCAAAAACTGCCCTAATAGCAATCGGCGGTAACTCGCTGATTACGGACAAAAATCACCCTGACATTCCCCATCAGTGGGATGCCGTGCGCGAAACATGCCGCCATCTGGCCGACATGATCGACGCTGGCTGGAACCTGATCATCACGCACGGGAACGGCCCGCAGGTTGGCTATCTGATGCGGCGCAATGAACTCTCTGCACATGAGGTTCACACAACGCCGCTCGATCTGATTGTGGCAGATACGCAAGGCTCCATCGGCTACATGCTGCAACAAGGGTTGCGTAACGAAATGTGGAGTCGTGGACAGCGTGGTGTCAAGGTCGCAACGGTGGTCACACAGATGTTGGTCGATTCGCTTGACCCTGCATTTGATAATCCAACCAAGCCCGTTGGCGGCTTTATGCGCGAATTTGAGGCGGAGAAATTTGCTAAAGAAGGCTGGGTTGTCGTTGAAGATGCGGGACGAGGCTGGCGACGTGTTGTTGCGTCGCCAAAACCGATTCGGGCGATTGAGCTACCATCGATTAAGGACCTAATTAATACAGGCAATATTGTGATTGCGGCTGGTGGCGGCGGGATTCCCGTTGTGACCAATCGCAAAGGTGAATTGCGTGAGCTTTCAGGCGTTTACTCTGTGATCGACAAGGATCACGGGGGCAGCTTGATTGCACGGCAAATGAAGGTTGATCTGTTTTTGATTTCGACGGGTGTTGAGAAGGTGAGTTTGAACTTTAATACGCCTGAGCAGGTTGATTTGGGTCGAGTTTCGGCCGATGAAGTCGCCACGCTCATTCCCGAAGGCCACTTCGCCGTTGGCAGCATGTTGCCAAAAATCGAAGCCGCCCTCGACTTCGTTCAAGCCACTGGGAACCCCGCAGTGATTACAAATCCATCCAACCTCAGTCTTGCGCTTGAAGGCGAGACAGGAACTTGGATCGTTAAAGAAAAATAAATTGCTAGCGGCTGGTGGCTAATTTATACATAAAACGATTGGCAACAAGTCGCTAACAACTCATAACTGGAAAAAAATGCAAGAAATTATTGATCAAATCAATGAGAAAGTCGCCGCAGCAAGCGACGATATCCTCAAGTTCTTTCGTGAGATTGTCGCTATTCCGAGCATGAGAAATCAAATCGGCCCCGTTGGGAAGCGCATCGGCGAAGAAATGACAAAGCTGGGCTTCGATGACGTATATGTCGATAAATATGGCTCAATCGTTGGCAAGATCGGTACAGGTCCCAAAATTTTGCTTTATGACAGCCACATCGACACCGTTGACGTAGGCGACCCCGACCAGTGGGAATGGGACCCCTTCATCGGCAAGGTTGAAAATGGCAATTTGTATGCACGTGGTGCGCTTGATGAAAAGAACAGCACGCCGGGTATGATTTACGGTTTGGCCTTTGCACGCGACCTAGGGTTGCTAGACGGCTACACCTGCTACTACTTGGGCAACATCGAAGAATGGTGCGACGGCGTTGGCTGTGCTGCTTTCCACGATTGGGAAGGCGTCACCCCTGACTTTGTTGTGATTGGTGAGCCAACCAATAACAAAGTGTATCGTGGTCACAAAGGCCGTATCGAGATGGAAATAGAGTGTAAAGGGGTTAGCGCCCACGCCGCCAGCAATTACATGGGCGACAATGCCGTATACAAAATGCTGCCCATCATCGACGCCATTTCTAAAATGGAGAAAGATTTTGTGCCGCATGAATTCCTCGGTCAAGGTCGTGTCACCGTCACGCAGGTACGCACAAATGCGCCAAGCGTGAACGCTGTGCCTGACATCTGCACCATTTTTGTTGACCGTCGCGTCACTTTTGGCGAGACACAGGCTTATTGGCGCAAGGCACTTGAGGATTTGATTCCTGAAGAACACAAAGACGATTTCACAGTGACCCAGCTAATTTACAAAGACCCAAGCCACACGGGGGCTGTTTATGAATATGAGTCATACTTCCCCGCATGGGCGCTGGAAGAAGACCATCCCTTTGTGCAGGCTGGTGCTGAAACGATTAAGGCGCTTGGCATGTCTGACGATCCGTTTGGACAGGGCAAGTGGGACTTTTCAACAAATGGCAACTACTGGGTTGGCAAGCTAGGCATCCCAGGCATTGGCTTTGGCCCAGGCAACGAAATTTACGCGCATGCGGTTAACGAACACGTGCCGCTTGCAGACGTGGTAGAAGCAACAAAGTTCTACGCACTGCTGCCAAAGATGATTAAGCTAGATTAATAGCTATTTGAGTCGTGGTGACCCCGTGTTGTGGTGTTACAGGCTCAATTAGTGCAAATTCGGCCGAAAAGTATTCACGCCACACTCGTAAAAATTGTGCGCGGTTTTGTGAATACTCGCCAACGGCGCAGGCAGAATACATAACGAATTCAGAAGCGTAAGGTGCAGTTACACATTACGTTTTATGTTTGACGGAGATAGTTATGCAGACTTATTTGAAGGGTCGTGACATGATCACGACACAGGAATGGACAAAGTCAGAATTGGACACAATTTTTGACGTGGCGATGGATTTGAAACGTAAGCGGGCAATGGGTGTTCCTCACGCTTATTTGCGTGACAAGGTTTTGTCGATGCTGTTTTTCTTTACCAGCACGCGCACACGCAACAGCTTTGAGGCTGGCATGGCGCAGTTGGGCGGTCATGCACAGTTTATCGACCACAAAACGACGCAAATTAGCCACGGCGACACGGGCAAAGAAATTGGCGAGATTTTGGGCCGTTACAACGACGGTATCGCGATTCGCCAGTGTGATTGGGGCGTCGGAAACGAGTACACACGTAGCGTTGCCGCTGCAAGCCGTGTGCCGATTCTGAACATGCAGTGTGACCACTTCCACCCTTTCCAAATTTTGGCAGACATGCTGACGATTCAGGAAGAGTTTGGTGATCCACGTGGCAAGACCATCAACGTCAGCTATGCGTATGCTAAAAGCTATCAGAAGCCGATGAGCGTACCAATCAGCCTGATTTTGTTGATGACCCGTTACGGCATGAACGTGCGCTTGACACGTCCGCCAGAATTCAAGCTGATGCCACAATATGTGGAACAAGCCAAAGAAAACGCGAAGAAATCACGCGGCTCATTCGAGATTTTCGACGATTTCGATGAAGGCTTCAAAGGCGCAGACATCATCTATCCAAAAGCGTGGGGCTGTACGCTGACAACACCAGATTTGGAAGAATCGGCGAAGATTTCACAGCAGTATACCGACTGGATTTGTGATGATCGTCGCATGGCGCTAGCGAAAGATGATGCGATTTATATGCACTGCTTGCCAGCCGATCGTGAGATTGAAGTGGCAAACAGCGTCATCGATGGCCCACAAAGCCGCGTTTATGATGAAGCTGAGAATCGCCTGCACGTGCAAAAAGCTGTCATGGCTTTGACGATGTAGCATTTAGTTTGCTAGCTGTTAGTTTGCTAGTTGCTGGTTCTTACTAGCAATTAGCGACTAGCCGCTAGCCACTGGCACGTATGAAAAACGTTCTGTATTTGAAATGCACAATTTGTGGCGAGACCTATGCGCCTGATGCCGTGGCCTATGTTTGTCCAAAGCATGGAAACGAGGGGATTTTGGACGTTGTCTATGATTATGAGGCAATCGGCCGAAATCATTCCCCCGACACGCTGGCGACGAACACCGAACGAACATCGTGGCGGTACAAGCCGCTGCTGCCCGTTTCTCCCGACTCGCCCACGCCGCCGCTGGCGGTAGGTGGAACCCCGCTTTACGATGTGCCGCGCTTGGCGAAGGCGTTGGGTGTTGCACAGGTTTGGGTAAAAGATGACGGCGCGAACCCAACAGGGTCGTTTAAAGATCGAGCCAGCGCGATTGCAGTGGTCAAAGCACAAGAAGCGGGTGCTGAGATTGTGACAACGGCCAGTACGGGCAATGCCGCCGCTGCGCTGTCTGGGATTTGCGCGAGCGTTGGGATGCCGAACGTGATTTTTGTGCCAGAAAGTGCGCCCCCTGCGAAAATTGCCCAGCTATTGGCGTATGGCTCGACGGTGATGTTAGTGCAGGGAACGTATGATGATGCGTTTGACTTGTGCATGGAATCGGCCGAAAAGTTCGGCTGGTACAACCGCAACACAGGCTTCAACCCCTACATGAGCGAGGGCAAAAAGACCGTCAGCTTTGAGATTTGTGAACAGCTTGGCTGGAAAGCGCCCGATGCGGTGTTTGTCAGCGTGGGCGATGGCTGCAT
>JBMZDF010000161.1:0-11536 GCA_049614105.1 Promineifilaceae bacterium (SeqCode) | reverse complement strand
CACGGAACATAAGGTGTTCATCTGTTAGATACTTTGCTTGCATGTTGCACCTGTTGGTTGATTTGAGTTATTTGATTAACGCCAATGGAGGAAAGCGACGTTTATGCACAGATTGTAGCGGATCGGGGTTGTTTTTCCTCGCGTTTGCTTGCCGTTTTAGACCATCATCTTTAGAATTTGCTACAAATGTTGAACGGACTGTTTAGCCCGTTCCGATTCGCAACAGGATAGACAACCTGTTCAATCATAACGAAAAAGAAGGAGAGTTCAGCATGAAAGCTGCTGTTTGTCGAGAATTTGGTCAACCAATGCTGGTTGAAGAACTGACTTTAGAAGCCCCTAAAACTGGCGAGATTAAAGTAAAAGTACACGCCTGCGCCATCTGTCACAGTGACATTTTGGCTTGGAGCGGTGGCTGGGGTGGCTCATTGCCTGCCGTTTATGGGCATGAGGCGGCAGGTATTGTTGAAGAAATCGGGGAAGGTGTGACGGCAGTTAAGGTGGGTGACCCAGTTGTTGTGACGCTGGTGCGCTCTTGCGGCCGCTGCTTTTTCTGTGTAAAGGGTCAATCTCATCTGTGCGAAGGGACATTTGCGCTGCAAAGCGAGACGCGCCTGAGCGATGCGAACGGAGAACCCGTACTACAAGCGTTGAACACAGCAGGATTCGCTGAATATGTGATTGTGGATCAGTCACAGGTGGCGATTGTGCCGGGCGATATGCGTATGGACAGCGCCTCATTGCTGGCTTGCGGCGTGATCACGGGCTTGGGTGCTGTGACCAACACGGCACAGATGCCCTATGGCAGCAGCGTCGTTGTGATTGGCTGCGGCGGCGTTGGCCTGAGCGCCATTCAGGGTGCTGCGCTCTCTGGTGGACAACCGATCATCGCGGTTGACTTAGTTGATAGCAAGCTGGACGCGGCGCTCGAATTTGGCGCAACGCACACGATCAACCCCTTAAACGAAGATGCACTGGCGCGGGTCAAGGAACTGACAAACGGGCGCGGGGCAGATTATGTGTTTATGGCGGCTGGCAGCGGTAAAGCAATTGAGCAGGGACTAGATTTGATGCGCATCGGCGGCACGCTCTGTTTAGTCGGGATGCCAGCGTCGGGCGTCAAAATGATTGTCGAAGCGGCTAATTTTGCTGGATACAGTCAATCGATCTTAGGCAGCAAAATGGGCTCAACCAGTTTACAGATCGATATTCCAAAATTGGTTGAACTTTATCAGCAGGGTCGCCTGAAGCTGGATGAGATGGTGACAAAGCATTATAAGCTGGAAGAAATCAATGAAGCGATTGCGGCCGTGGAGCGCGGTGAGGCGTTGCGGAATGTAATTGTGTTTGATTAAAGCGTTTTCTATGAAGGGCGTGGAGGAAGAGACGGTTATCTTCCTCCATGTCACATACTTATTTTGAGTTACTTTGGAATTGGCATTTGGTACGGCAAGCATGCTGTAAATTTGGGGACGTTGTGGCGTGGTGCGTACCAGTTGGGTGCGTCATTTATTTTTACAATTGGGGATCGTTATAAGTTGGAATCGGCCGATACCGCCAAAGCATGGCGCGAAATTCCCCTACACCGCTACCCTGACTTCGACACGTTCTGGGCATCATTACCCTATAGCTGCCCCGTCGTGGGCGTGGAGATGGGCGGCGAAAGTTTGACCGAGTTTACACATCCCGAACGCTGCATCTACCTGCTAGGGGCCGAAGACATTGGGCTAAGCGCCAAAATCTTAGCAAAGTGTCACCATCGCATCGCGATTCCAGCCGTCCGCAAGCCAAGTTTCAATGTCGCCCAATCTGGCACAATCGTCATGTACGATCGATTGCTGAAAAATAGCAATTAGAAGTAAGGTGCAAGAAGCACAAATGATTCTTGCACCTTACGCTGTCTTTACCCGCCCCTTAAACTTACTCTTTGGGTGGCGGGTATGAGTAGTTCCAAAAACCTGTTGAGCGATGATAGATCGACCCGTTTACGACGCTTGCCTCAACCCTCACATCATCCCCAATTTGGGCAAATGCGGCCTGACCATCATTGCCATCAACGATAAACCAGCGCATTGTTGGCTCGGCATCTGACTCAGGCGGTGCGCCAATAATTGAGATGAGATAATCCCCTTTCCACTCTGTTTTGCGGTCGAGCGTACCGCGCCACCGAAGCAATGTGTACGGTTCTTCTTCCAAATCAGCCCGATCAGGGTATTCGGCCACAATTTGCCGCTTCAACGCCCGATAGCCACCTGTCAACGTCTCGTTGCGGATCACCTTGGTATATTCGGAGGAGTAACGGGCCTGCACAAACGCCACGCCAGCGTAACTACCACCTTTGCCGCCTTTCCCATTCAAAACACAATACCATGTTGGCTCCCCAATAATTTGATGCAATTCGCACTCTTCAGGCGTAAAGCGATTATAGGCAGCTTCTGAGATCAACGACTCGACCCCTTCCAAAGTCGACCCAGACAACGCATGACGTGTCGCTGCGCCCGTGCGCGGGTTGACATAAATAATATCTGTCAACGATTGGTCTGCGCCCACGCTTGTCAAAGTCACCTGATAAACAAGCCCTTCCTCACGAATCACATCATTGACCCGATCAATCTCCTTTTGACCCGCCGTGCCTTGGAATTGGCATACGTCATATTGATGATGTGTCGCCCACCAACCCGCATACTTTTGCACCCATTCAAGCGAATAAATACGGTCAACCCACTCAGGCGCGGGGCCATCTTTCAATAGATGCTCAACAATTGCCCCCGTCGTAGGATTGACAATCAACACCCCGACAACCTCCTGCCCACGCCAGCCGATTGTTCGCTCCAATAACGAGGCGGTGTAATAAGGTTTGCCATCATCCGCAATTTCTAAGGTCAAATCATCGATCAGCCAATTATTTTCTAGCTCATAGTTCAGATAGACATGGCGTGCCAAATCATTGTTCAAACGCGCATCTGGCACATAATGCATGTCCGCACCCAGACGCAATTCAGCCTCGGCAAAGGGATCTTCCGCATTGACCCAAATGTAGCCCGGGACAACGCTGCCCTGCGCTCGAAATCCGCGCCAATTGTGAACGCCAAAATCAACTACATAGCCCCATTCGCCATTGACCTCCTGTAGGGTTGTTTTGTTAAGCTCCAGATATGCACCCAAATTGTGTTCAGAACTGATAGCACGGCTCGCTTTTAGATTGGCCGTTTTAGGCGTCACGCGCAACAGCGTGTCGGGGGATGTGTCAGACGGAATTGCGTCCGATGCCTGAACCTGTAACAACCGCGCCATTTTGTTTGCACCCTCATTGTCACAAATTAAACCTGGCGAGGTCAGCACGTTGCCGAGCACAAACCAAGTGAGAAACGTGATGACACTCACAATCGAGCCAATCGTGGAGAGCTGATCCCCGCGCCGTGACAGCAACAAAGAAATAGCCAGCGAGACAAACAGCAAAATTGGATACCCTTCCGCCAGCGGGTGGGTAAAGCTGGGGTTCACGCCATAAATAACCCCTGCATGAACAAGCAGCCCGCTAAGAAAGGCAACGGCCCCCATTGAGCCTAGCGGCTGCTCTTGACGAGAACGCCAAAGCATCGTGAACACCGTTGTTAATCCAGCAAAAACAAGCGTCAATATCATTACGCGTAACATAAGCGCACTATTTTCTCCTCAATAGTTGGTCATTCGGACCATCTGTTATTATGTTTCAAACTATGATCGTTTACCCAACAAGTTTGAGGGATAATTCTCTACATACTGGACACGACGTTTTCCTGACTAATTATGCCGTAAATTGACAAAAGCAATATACGGGAAAGTAGGATATGCAGGGTGATTCGGCCGAATATCATCATGACAGACGATATGGGATTCTCCAAAACCCAGCCGCTAAAGGTCTGACATATCGAAACAATGTCCTCCACGCCTCTATGGTGAACCTACTCATGAAAATCACAAGCATCGAAACATTTAGCAACGAATTTATGGGCCTTGTCCGCGTTCGCACAGACAGCGGCGCAGAAGGCTGGGGCCAAGTTTCAACCTACCACAGCGACATCTGCGCAATGGTTCTACATCGACAGATCGCTCCCTACTGCTTAGGAACCAACCCGCTCGAATTTGACAGCTTGCAACAGCGTATTCTAGAAATCGAATTCAAGTTCCCCGGTTCCTACGTGCGACGCGCCTTGTCGGGCGTCGACACCGCAATTTGGGATCTGCGCGGCAAACTAGCGGGCAAATCAGTCTGTGAGCTGCTGGGCGGCACACCGCGCCCCTTCCCCGTTTACGCATCCAGCATGAAACGGGACATCACCCCCAAAGATGAAGTCGATCGTTTGCTGCGGCTGCGCGACAAACATGGCTACAATGCGTTTAAGTTCCGCATTGGCAGCGAAGTCGGTCATGATCAGGATGAGTGGGAAGGACGCACTGAGGAAATTGTGCCAGCAATGCGGGCCGCGTTTGACGATGACGTCACCCTCATGGTCGATGCAAACTGCGGCTACTCACCGGGCAAAGCGATTGAGATCGGCCATTTCCTACACGAAAACGGCATCACCCACTATGAAGAACCCTGCCCCTATTGGGAATATGAACAAACACGAACGGTGCGACGGACTTTAGACCATTTACCCATTCAGGTCGCGGGCGGCGAACAGGATTGCGATTTGACCATTTGGCGGCGCATGATTGAACAACACACGTTTGACGTCGTGCAGCCTGATATTTGCTATATCGGCGGACTGACACGTGCTTTGCAGGTTGCCAAAATGGCGGAAGCGGTTCGCCTGCCCTGCACCCCTCACTGCGCCAACTGGTCGCTTGTCACCGTGTTCACGCTTCATATGCTGGGCGCGATCCCGAATGCGGGGCCGTATGTTGAGTTTTCAATTGAAGGGCCAGATTATTATCCGTGGCAGTATGGGATTTATGATCCCGTTCTAGAGGTCAACGATGGCAAGGTTCAAATTCCAGACGGCCCCGGCTGGGGGATTACGCCATCGGCCGATTGGCTAAACTCAACCCATTATCAAATCAGTTCACAATAAAAATAATCGTGCCAGCCTCTATAAAAATAGGGGCTGGCACGACTCTCTGTTCTATCTAGCTACTGAATCCATATAAAGAAAAACAGCAACAGCAAAAATAAAATCGTCACAAACGTCCGCATCGTAGATAAAAGCGCACGCCACTCTTGACTGTTAAACGTTACTAACCGCACAACCTTTTTTAGGTTGTTAAGAATGAACGTTGTATAGCCACTGATCACGATTCCAAAGAAAATTATAGCCAACACCCCACCCCAACGAACCCACTCTAACGGGCCGTCCATTGGCAAACTCAACCCTGGCACTGTGACAGCCAGCAGGTTTACCCCATCACACATAAAATCAGGCATACTCAATGAATCCTGAATCAGATATTTGCAATTAGAGTATTCGACAAAGGCATATGACAATAACCATTGAGCCAGTAGAAAGACCCCAACCCCTAAAATGATGTTGTATATAATCGTCTGATTCCATACAAAACTAACCCCATTCACAACCGTTCCCCAAACCTTTTTCAGAACGCCACCTGTTGTCTTTTTTCGTTTTGCCATAATATTGCTTTTGCAGCATTGCGCTTCACAAAAAGCTTGGCGCAATGATTCCATAATGTTAGTAAACTGCGGGTTTATGAGCTTAATTACTTTAGCAGGTCACAACTAGTTGTTAACGAAAACCTCAGAGGTTTTTATTCACACATCAGAGTAGGCGACAACAAACCTCTGAGGTTTATTGATCGAGCCTTTATGCGATCTGCACATTTGCAGCATATCAGGAAGCTCTTACCTGTTTGATGGTTACATTCTACAAAACAAACGTCACGAAATCGTCAATAGAACCCAACAGGGATTTTGCAAAGGGGGAAATTGCTAAGAATTAACTATGTGGTTGGAGGGTGGGGTTAGAGGGGATGGTGATTTGTGCTTTTTCGTCACCTGAACAGATAGCACCGATTCAGCAGATGATCGCAGATAAAAAAATCGCATCATCTGCCTATCAGAGGTCAATTTAGCCCTTCGGCATCACAAACCACAAAATCAAATAGGGAACCAAGCCAGGAAAACCACCCGGCAACAGCAAAATAAAGAAAATCAATCGCACAATAAACGCCGGCAACCCAAACCGCGCCGCCAAACCACCACAAACACCTGCGATAATGCCATTCTGCCGCACCAAACCATCTCGTTGTTTATAAGACATGAAAATCAAAGCTCCTTGTTATTTGTAAATCTAGCAGCCAATACGTTTCAACAAACCTCTTAGTTGCAATCTTCACAACCAAACTGCGGCAAGTTTCGGCAAACTACACCTACGCCGCAAACAACCTACAAACACCTCATTATGAAACTTCCAGCTTCACACGTGCCGACTGGTATGCCTTAAACGTCTTTTTGTCAAAGCAAACGCAGGTAACAGATTCAATTTGAGTGTCGCCAGCAAGATAACGACGAATTTCAGTGAGCGCAAGTTCGGCCGCTTGGCGGAGTGGAAAGCCATAAGCGCCTGTGCTGATAGAGGGAAATGCAATCGTTTTGAGTTCATATTGGTCGGCCAATCGCAATGCTTCACGATAACAGGATGCTAATAAGTCAGCCTCACCTTTATGACCCCCATACCAAACTGGGCCAACGGTATGAATAACATACTTGGCAGGCAAACGAAACCCTAATGTGATTTTAGCCTTCCCAGTCTCACACCCACCCAACGCACGACAAGCTTGCATTAGCTCTGACCCCGCCGCCCGATGAATCGCCCCATCAACACCGCCACCACCAGACAATCCACAATTAGCTGCATTGACAATCGCATCAACCTCAAGTTTTGTAAGATCTTCTATGATGTGTTTAAGCATTATATAAATTATGACTTGGGTAAATCGGTGAGACGATTGTTATTTTTTATCGGTCGTAACAATTTTTAATTCAGATGCAGAATGCCCTAACAGAACCAACAACGTAATAGCCACTTGAACCATCGAATTAGCACTCAAGTTTGTCTCAAGAAAGAGTTCTGTATTGGGTATTTGGGTAGGTTTTCTTAACTCATCAGCATCTAGAGATATATACGAGCGCTTTCTACCAGTAATCTTTAGAGCTGTATTTGCAAACATCGAAGGGTATTTTTGCCTGTTTACTTCCAAAACTGTTAATGTGAGTCCTTTCCATGTTTGAACATCGTAGGATTGTTTAAATAATTCGATGCGTGCAGGGGTACGTCCTGTGTAACTACTACCAATCGACACCAAGTTTGAACGTCGTTTCTTATTATTTCGTGATGGGGTAGCTTTGGGAATTCTATTATCAACTGATGGTGTGTCCTCAGTGTCTCCTTTTTCTTTTGCCACAATATCGAAGATTAAATTAACCATATCGTCAGCTTTTACTGGCGCAGGAATCAGTAACCGAAGTATTGTGTTATGTGCAAGTCTATAATTTTCCTTAAGTTCAAGTATATTCAATAATGCTTCAGCACTAATCACTCGCAGCTTTTCACGACGCCCTTCTACAATAATTGCATTTTCTAGCTGATTTGTAGCTGAATCAAACCTTCCATAAATATATAGGCCAAGTGCTTGCTCAGGCTTTTTAATACGCTTTTCGGAGACTAAAGAGTTAATATATCCTAGTACTGGTGCAGTTTTTACCGAAAACACATCACTTGTTTTAGCTTCAACTACAATCGAAAGGCCTGTTGGAGAATACCATAAACCATCAAAACCAATCTCTCCTCTGACACCCCGATATCGGCCGAATTCGACATCAAAACCTAATAAACAGCCAAGATGATTGAGCAGATCCTGTAATGCCTTATTAAACTGATCACCTGAGTTTTCAAGCGATGCTGTTATATAGGGTCGAATATCGTCTGCGCGATTAATATTTCGATTTAAGAAGCTTCTGAATCTCTCGCTTGCACTATCATTGTTCTTTGAAGAATCCTTTAGCGTTCCAACTAAGTCTAATAAAGTGTGTAAATCAATCTGCGACATCCCTTCTCCACTGATGCTTAGTTTATAAAAAATAGGCCTTCAGGAATAAAAATATCTAGTTCCTGAAGACCCATAATCTATTGGGGCTACTCGTCGGTGACGCAGCCTTCGGAGGCGGTTTTGACGTTTTTGATATATTTGTAGAGCGTGCCGCGTGTTGCTTTGTAGGGGGGTGCAACAAAGTTGGCACGGCGAGCTTCGATATCGTCGTCGCTGACGTCCATGTCGAGCGTGTTGTTGATGGCGTCGATGGTGATGGTGTCGCCATTTTGGACGAGGGCGAGTGGCCCGCCAACCTGTGCTTCGGGGGTGATGTGGCCCACAATAAAGCCATGCGACCCGCCTGAGAAGCGGCCGTCTGTCATCAATGCAACATCTTTGCCAAGACCTGCGCCCATAATGGCAGAGGTGGGTGTCAACATCTCGGGCATCCCTGGACCGCCTTTTGGCCCTTCATAACGGATGATAATCACTTGTCCAGCAACAATCTCGCCATTTTCCAGCCCTGCCAGCATATCTTCTTCACAATCGTAGACGTTGGCGACACCCTTAAAGACCAACCCTTCTTTGCCCGTGATTTTGGCAACTGCGCCTTCTGGGGCAAGGTTGCCGCGCAAAATTTGGAGGTGGCCTGTCTTTTTGATCGCTTCGCTGACAGGCAAATACACTTTTTGGCCTTCTTGGAAGCCTGGGAGGTCAGCGACGTTTTCGGCTAGCGTTTTGCCCGTTACGGTCATTGCGCTGCCGTCAAGCATCCCTTCGCTCAACAGATATTTCATCACGGCTGGCGTGCCGCCGACAGCGTGCAAATCTTCCTGAACGTAGCGGCCCGATGGTTTGAGGTCGGCTAGCAATGGTGTGCGGTCGCTGATCGTTTGGAAATCGTCGACGGTCAACGGAATGTCGAAGCTACGCGCGATGGCGATTAGATGCAGAACAGCATTTGTAGAGCCACCAAGCGTAATGATCGTTGTGATCGCATTTTCAAAGCTGGCACGGGTAATAATATCGCGTGGCTTGAGGTCAAGTTCGAGCAGGTTACGCATGGCTGCACCTGCGGCAATGCACTCAGCAATTTTCTCAGGCGAATCGGCCGGAATCGTCGCAGAATAAGGCAGGCTCAACCCCAATGCCTCAATCGCCGTTCCCATCGTGTTTGCGGTATACATCCCGCCGCACGCACCTTGTCCCGGGCAACTGTGGCGCACGATTGCCTGACGCTCTTCCTCAGTGATTTTCCCCGCCACATATTCGCCGTAGCTTTGGAACGCTGAAACGATGTCGAGAATCGCGTCACCATGACGACCCGCACGAATTGTCCCACCATAAATAATCAGCCCAGGACGGTTCAGACGCCCCATTACCATGACGCAGCCAGGCATATTTTTGTCGCAGCCGGGGATAGCGATTAGCCCGTCATACCAATGAGCGCCCATCGTTGTTTCGATGCTGTCGGCGATGAGATCGCGGCTTTGCAGGCTGTAGCTCATGCCGTCCGTTCCCATACTGATGCCGTCGCTGACGCCGATTGTATTGAAGCGCATACCGACTAAATCGGCCGCGCTGACGCCGCTTTTGACTTCGGCCGCAAGGTCATTCAAATGCATGTTGCAGGAATTACCTTCATACCACATGCTGGCGATGCCGACTTGGGCCTTGTTCATATCGGCCGAACTTAAACCAGTCGCATACAACATCGCTTGGGATGCGCCCTGTCGTTTTTGTTGTGTCAGTTTTGAGCTGTACTTATTGAGCATTGTGTCCTCTCCAACGAGATTTTAGTTTATTGGTATATCAGTTGGTCAGTTGGTCAGTAGAAGATAGACGCAAGCCACTGAGATACTGCAAGACCGCGACCCTGCGCGGCAGAAGCTCGCCAACTTTATCCCAATTAAGGAAAGCTGTCATCTTGCATCACGCGGAAGCACATTCCAGCACATTTTTTGAGGTATCCGACAGGATTCATTCTGTCGTGAGGCTATGTTATACTGTTTCAAATTCAACCTGATTTTGGGAGCCTTTTCATATGAGCAGACACGGAAAAGCGCGACGCGGCCCACATGGAAAGCGCCGTAGAGCACAAATTGACGTTTCAAAACCACGCAAGGCACGGCGGGCGCAGCGGGTGGCCAAACAAGCTGTCAGACAGGCGACACGACCGACCCAATCGCGGCGCGGCAAACCGCCTTCGCGGCGTTCACGACCAGCGGGACGCAGAGGTGTGGTTGTGGGCGCAACATCCAACGCGATTGGCGCAGAGATCGCGCGTTCGGCCGAACGAGTCCAGCGCAATTATCAGCGGGTGCAGTCAAGTGCCGATTTGAGCAGCGTGTTTGACGCCATCGGCCGAATTGACGAACAACTACGCGATCTGCCCCACACGCTCGACACATTGCGCGACCGAGGCTATGTCCACGGTGGCGATTTGGACGACCGTTTAACCGAGTTAGACGACGAATGGGATACTGTCGAACCGCGTATCCAGCAAATGTTGACAGATGAACGCAATGCGCTCAATCGTGAGATTGCGAGTGCGAAGTTTGTTGTGGCACGTGCGGGAAATGGGGGTGAGACAGGGGTGAATTCGGCCGAAAATCGTGTCGACGCCCTTGAAAATCGCGTTCGCAACGCCCAGCGCAACCTGCAAACCCTCTACAGCGGCATCCAAAAATCGCTCACCACCATCAAACAGCAGCTTCACGCGGCCGATGAGCTGTTAGATTGGATTGATGAATCGGCCGATATTGAGCTACTCCCCTCCGAAGGCCCCGTGACAGGCGCCGAGGCGCAATGGCTGCGCAACGGAGATGATGACGGGCCAACTGGCATTCTCATTTTGACCGATCAACGTTTGCTGTTTGAACAGCGCGAAAAGGTGGTCACGCGCAGACTGCTTGGCATCTTTGCGCGTGAGTCAAAAATGCAGCAGGAGCTATTGCTTGATATTGATGAAGCGGATATTGACGCTGTTTCGGCCGATGAGAAAAAAGGACGCTTTGGCTTTGGAACCAAAGAAATCATTCGGCTAACTGGCACAGGCGACGCTGATTTCTCACGTCTCGCGTTTCTATTCAAAGATTCTGAAGCAGACGATTGGGTGATGCTGCTCAAGCGCGTGATGAACGGCGATATTGACAAGGATCGGGACGATGAATTTATCGAGGAGATGGAAGAAGCGGCCGAAGTTGCAGCCTCATTCCCCACAACCTGCCCCAACTGCCTCGCCTCACTCCCCGAACCACAACGCGGCGACACAACAATCCGTTGCGATTTCTGCGGCTCAACCGTCAAACCAACCTAACCATCCATGTTGAGCGGACAGCTTGTCCGCTTTTTTTCAGACAAACGAGCTGGCAACCCGTTCAACAACCCATGTTGAGCGGACAGCTTGTCCGCTTTTTTTCAGACAAACGAGCTGGCAACCCGTTCAACAACCCATGTTGAGCGGACAGCTTGTCCGCTTTTTTTCAGACAAACGGGCTGGCAACCC
>JBMZDF010000160.1:0-11575 GCA_049614105.1 Promineifilaceae bacterium (SeqCode) | reverse complement strand
GTGAGCCGAGATGCACCATATGCCAGTTGTTGGCGATGCCGTCATTGGAACTATATTGGCACATCGGTGCAACCCCAATGCGGTTGCGGAACGTAACGTCCTTGATTTTGAGTGGTGAAAAAAGATGGGACATGGTGGGGAAATGATAAATGATGAATGGGAATAAAGAATGTGTCACACATTGTTCTTCATTCTCTATTCTTCATTTCTTTTTAGATCAGCCTTGCTGGGTGTTCGTGAATTGGGTTGTTTTCTTGGATACGGGTCGCCAAGAGGCGGGACAGATCCATTGCGTGGGGGAGTCCGAGGACGAGTTCGGCCGAATAACGGCCCACAGCATGACTTTGCTGGAACCCATGTCCTGAAAACCCATTCGCGCAATAGTATCCTTTCAAGCCCAGCCACTCGCCCAAAATCGCATTGTGGTCAAAGGTGTTAATCGCATACAGACCTGACCAGCCGCTGGCCACTTTGAGTCGGTCAAAGGCGGGCAAATAATGTACTAAGCTTTCCCACATCTCGTCTTCAAAACGCTGACGACTCCAGCCAAAGTTGTCATAGGTGACAAAATCGCTGGGGCTTGAGCCACCTGCAATGAAGTGACTGCCGCCCTCGTGGAAGATAAATTGACCTGTTGGGAGTAGCAGCATCGGCAAAATCTCGTCAAAATGGGCGTCTGTTTCAACAGACCAAACCTGCCGATTGAGCGAGTCGATTGGCAAGCTGACGCCAACTGTCTCAGCTAAGATAGGTGCCCACGCGCCCGTGACGTTGAACACGATAGGCGCGTTGTAAACATCGCCGTTTTTAAGCCTTAGCCCCGTCATTTGGTTGCCATCTTTGAGCAGCGCGGCAACGTCTGCTTCAAGATAGGTCACGCCTAGCTCAGTCGCTTTGCGTCGATAGCCTTGCAGAACAGCAAGCGGTGACATGGAGCCGTCATTTCGGCCGAAAGTCGCCCCTAAAATATTGTCGTGTACCTCAAGCAGCGGATACACTTCTTTGATTTCATCACGCTCTAGCCACACGACATCGCAGCCCAAACTTTGCTGCTTGACAACACCTGCCCGCGCCAAATCGTAGATTTTTTCCGTCACCATATACAGGTTGCCCTGTTTGCGGAAGTCGATAGCGGGGGTGTGTTCGGCCGTTGCAAACTCCTCTGCGAACGTTTCTAGCACCTGCATCCCATATTGAGAGATACGGATATTTGCCTCAGTATCAAACTGGATGCGGATATTGCCGTCCGAGCGCGTCGTTGAAGAGAATTCGTAAGTTGAATCGCGTTCGATCACCAGCACGCGCAGTGTCGCATCACGTTTGATGAGATTATATGCAATGGCGCTGCCCATAATGCCGCCGCCAGCAAGAATAATGTCGTAGTTGTTGCTCATATCGTGTTCTCGATTTCTCGTTTCAGCGCGTCCAGCAATTCGGCCGAACTGCGCTCCAAATGCTTTCTCAAATCATCACACGCCGCCTCGATCTGTCCAGCTTGGCAAGCGTCTAAAATAGTTCGATGCTCTATATTTCCAGCGGTACGAAATTCGTCCCCCAGCGTTTGGAACACGCCAAAATAGCGTGCCAAATTGCCGCGCAGTGTAGCAACCTGTCGTTGAATCCGCTCAAGCGGTGCAGCTTGGTACAAAATCGTGTGGAATTCCCCATCGAGTTTGTGCCAGTCAGCAGGCGGCAGACCGTCCATTGTGTCAACTAAATGCAGGGCAGCATTGGCGCGAGCATAGTCAAGCGGGGTTAGATTGGGAATTGAGCGGGCCAGCAAAATCGGTTCCAGCGCGATGCGCATGAGGTAGATTTCTTCTGCCTCATCGGCCGAAAGCGGCATCACAACCGCCCCGCGCCCTGGGTAAATCGTCACAAACCCTTGTGCTTCAAGCTGTCGCAGTGCCTCGCGCACCGGAATTTTGCTCACGCCATACCGTGCGCCAAGCTCTGCCTGCCGCAGCGGGCTACCGCCAGCCAGCTCCCCCGCAATTATCGCGGAGCGCAGTTTGTCATAAATCGTGCTTGAGCTATTTCGCATCATAACCATTTAGAATAATGGTATACCATTATAACTTTATGTGCCAATTTTATTGCTTTCAAACGCTTTCTAGGACTGGTTTGAATACACTTGCGTAAGTCCAGTTGCGCTGCGAATCTGCTTCATACTGGACAGTAAATAGATCACCGACCTTAACATCCACGGCAGGGAAAATCCCCCAAACGGGACTGCGCCAATGATTTTCGACGCCTGCCTTATCGGGGTGGGTCGACAAACTGATGTGTTTGCTTAGCTCCACCTCAAAATAGATCAGCAAACCATTCAGTCGCCCATCTGCTTGTGCCTGGACTGTCTCCTGGTGACTCACGTGCTGATCGCGATACTGGTGCAAATCCACATTAGCAAACCGCAGGGGAGCGTGCAGCCGAGGCCAAGTTTTTGTCATTTGCGGGGTGATATTGAACAGCGGTTCATAATCGATCGGATGCATTTCAGTTAGTGCGCTAAAGTCGATATCATACCAACTGTGCCAATCATCGGCCGATTGCGAAGAAAAAATATGTTTTGCGTATTCCACCGATGGTATCGTCACAGGCAGGCCATACACCTCAATCCGATTGGGAATCATGCGGGCGTTTGGCTTGAGAAAACGCAAACGGGCATCTGTTGTCATTTCGATAATCTGTTCGTCAAACGGATCGTTCCCAATAATTTCGCTGATCAGCACATCGGCACGTTCTGGCAGGACAATACCGGTTGATCGACCAAGGTGTAGACTGATTTTGTCGGCGAAGCCGTTACGCGCAAAGTTAGCTTTGGCTGCGCGGGCAATACGCGCGTTGATCTCGATTGCGTACACGTGAGATGCACCTGCCTGCGCCGCCGCTAGTGCAAGGACCCCTGTGCCCGTTCCCAAATCAACCACAACATCCCCTTCGCGAACCACTTCGCGAATCGCTTTCAGATATTGTGCCGTTCTCGTCCGATCGTTGAGCATTTCGATGTGAATCATGGGGGTGTCAAAGGCGATGGTTGAACTTGTCTCTACTTTTTTAGCAACATCCACATTACGCAGAACGCCTGCATCAAACAGTTGCGAGATGGTACTTGAGAGTGCTTCTTCATTGCCTTGTTCCGTTTGCACAACTTGTTTGAGACCGTCTGCAAACGTTTTGGGCTGTCGAAACGCATTCAAGATTGCTAGCGTGTGGATGCCCGCGCTAAGATGTTTGCGCCCCCATTTGAGTTGCACTGAGTTATTCGCTTTAAGCTGAATAGCTAGTTTTGGGACTCGTTGGAGGTGTTTTGTGGGGTTCAGTGTTGCCATAGTTAAAGCTCTGATACAAAAGGATCTCGCAGCAGCTTGAATCGCTTTTTGGATGTCGATCCGCGTTGACGGCGGATTTGATTTCGTTGGATCTCGATGCTGCTCTGCTCTGAGGGGCAGACGCTCGATTTCGGCCGAAATTAGACACTATAAAGATGTAAGCAATTTTGGGAGAACAGAAAAGCGGGAAACCTTTTTAGGAAAATTTCTATTCAGAAATAAGTTTCTGAGTAGACGAGAGTATAGCAGGTTCTGAACACATATAAATAGTGATATTGTCCAACTATCTTCAACAAACTGATCGGGGGCTACAGACGCAATGCTTTTGTTGCCCCACTCTCGGCGGCCGAAGCACAAGAAATCTATTATAAATTGTGCTTGAACTATTCTGCATCAAGTTATTCGGCCGAATAGCATACGCTGCTAGTTTTTGCGCCAATTTCTCCGTTTGGCGCACTATGTCGCAAATTTGTCGTCCCATCCCATTGTAAACACAGTAGATATCCTTACAATTGTTTAAAACGTGCAAGTAATTTAGGAGCTATACAATGTTGCGACTTCCCTTATTCTTTATACTGACGCTGTTGTTTATGTTGTCAGGTTGTGTTGACGCCCAGTCAACAAGCCCAGCGGAAACCTCTTTACTCAATACTTCGGACGAGCCGCTCTCCGATGCAAATGCTGAAGCTGCTCTCAATGCGTTTCTGACGGCGCTGATTGAGGGCGAATACGAGACGGCCAGCGAGATGAGCGGGTTGAAAAAACTGTTCTCGCTGGAATTTGTGTCGAACCCAGATGATATTCAGATTTCCGCGCCAACGCTTGTTGGGTTCACAGAACGTGCGCCTGAATTGTTTGATCGCTTTGCAGGGGTCAAAGTCGATTCGGCCGAACTGTTTCACACCATTGACACTGACCCTCCCGGTCGATTCGGCCGATTTGAAGGGCATCTGATGGATGCAGCCGAGACACCTTTTACCGCCGAACTTTTTTCACAGCAAGGCGAAATTTGGGTGCGCTCAATCACAATTCACGATCCGCGTTTGTACCCAATCCCCAATGCATATTTAGAGGCGCATTTGTCGTTTGGAGTAGAGGATGAGTTTTCGGCCGAAATCGAAAGCTACATTTTGCTGGCACAAATGCAGCAGGCGATCCAAAGTGAGCACAACGATTGGCTCCCTAGCTATCTTTGCTCAGATGCCCAGTTCAATGAGAAAACGGCAACCGATCTGTTTAGCGTAGGCAGAGAGGTTCGCATCTTCAAAACACGGTTGAGCCAAAATAGCGATCTCGATACGCAGCAGACCACCTTTTTAGGGTTGATTGAAGCGGTTGAAGATCAACCAAGTGTAACGGGGGTTGAGCTAAACTTTATCGACGTTGATGGACAGTGGTGTTTGTTGGAAATGACGCAACAACACCATATGCATGAAGTGCTCACCACATTTTTGGGCAACTATACAAACGCGATTAACAGGGCATATGGTCAAAGTGATTCTCTCTCAGCCTCAGCCTACTGGTGTGATGGCCGCACGGACGGGTTTGGCCTTGCGTTGGGCAGTCCTGCCAGCTTGCCCGTTCAACAGATCCGCACGGTCGACGATAGCGCCGAGCTAGCTGGGCCACAGGGGGATGAGCAATGGTTCACCGCCCGTCTTGAGGCGCGTGACAAGCGTTGGTGTTTGACAGAGCTTGTGTTCGAGGAAAAATCAACGTCAGAAACGGCGCAGCAGTTTGCGCCGCCCGCTGAGCTTGTGTGGGCAGATGGGCTGGTGCGAACAGAAATTTCGGCCGAAACAGGGCTATGGTCGCCCACCGCCCATGAACTTCTTACCCTTGATTGCGATGGCGACCCACAACAAATCATGTTGGTTACGCTGCCTGATTTGGCCGAAAAAAATGTAACCCCCGCAGGCAACCTGTCCTGTCGATCTGGCCTCACGTTTGAGAAAACGACGAGCTGGCTACCAAACGGCGACTCATTTGTGATCAAAAAGTGGCTAGTAGACGGCAGCACATCTGTCACTGGCGACGCATCCTATTTGCGTGTAACGCGGGATGGGGAGATTGCGGCTGAGAGCGCTGTGCGGCCGATGTTTTCTGATCAGATTGTCGATTTCAACACCGCCTCAATGTTGATTAGCAGTGCTCGCGGAGCCGATCGGTATCAATTGCTTGACCAAACCAGCCTAGACACCAAGGGAACATTTGGCGCTATTGGAACCTATCAATTGACCGAGCAGTCTATTTTTGGCACGGCTCACCATCTCACGCGCACCGCCGCCGTTGAGATTGCACTAGACACGCTTGAAGCGGTTGAATCAGTGCCGCTTGCACACGACTTCTACAATCAATGGTTTGCGCTTGATGCGCCTGTGCATATTGCTTTTGGTGCAACACCCGACCGTTCGCCAGGTGCTGCGTCAGAGTTTATTGGGGTTGCACCAGACGGCACGGTTTGGATGATTATTGACCTCGACGGCATTCACTGGCTCGCATATTATGCACCTGAGCGACCCAATGTGACTCAAGTAGTGGCCATCATTGATCGGGGTGGGGCGGTATTTTCACCTTCGGGAGAATCGATCGCGTTTTCAACCTATGCACCATTAGATATTCGTGAAGACGGAACCCTGACGAGTCGTATCACGGCAGATAGGCCTGCGGAGCAGATACAGGTCTATGTCGTGGATCTGCCCTCTTTGCAGGTTGTTCATCAGCAACTGTCTGTATACACGTTCCCCGCTGAGAATGTTATGAGTTGGTCACCTGACGGGCAACATCTGTTGATCTTGACAAAATATGACGGCCACTTGGAGCCAAATACCTACGATATTGTGCGTTTGAGCGAACAAAACATACGGGCTTCAATTGATGTTAGTCCGTACAATGTGCCGAGTTGGTCGCCTGATAGTCAGCATATTTTGTACTTGACAGGAGCTGAGCAGAATTGGCATTTGTGGGATATTTCGGCCGAAACCACCAAACAACTCACGCTGGCTGGCGGTCAACGTCTCAACGGGCTGCTCATTCCGTCCACATGGTCTTACGATGGCTCCCACCTATTGCTCACCGAGACTATTGATCGCAATCTTGCCAAACTACACCTGTTAACAATCAAATAAGGGGCAGCAAGTTACAAGTAATCATTGATGAAAACCTCTGAGGTTTCTCGTGTCCTGCTGACCAGCTAGTGCGTTGTTTTTATCTCGTCGGTTAGCTGACTATTCCATCAGCACATTTAGCTGACGAGGGTCGGTCGTTGGCAGTTGACAAGTAAAATTTTCACAGACGTAGGCGGTGGGTTGCCCGTTGAGTTGTTCGCGATTGGCAAGCAGTGGAATTGTGCTAGAAGTGCCAACGGCTAGGATTGTATTCGGCCGAAATTCACCCTGCACCACCGCAATCAACCCGATCGCATCCGCAACTTCACCCACAATCGCCACCTCTTTTGGCTCGTTCAGCAGAAGCCATGCCGTGCTGAGCCAGTGCGCGAAGGCGCTAGGATATTGTGTGAGGTAGGGGTATAGAGCCGAGACCGCTTCTTCAGCATGATCGACGTAATGCCCTTCGCCTGTGTAGAGGCTGAGCAAAGTCAGAACGCGAGCGGCCATTGCGTTGGCTGATGGGGTGGCGTTGTCTTGGACGTTTTTCGGCCGAAGCAACAGCACCTCATGATCATCTGAGGTGTCAAAAAAGCCGCCGTTCGCTTCATCAACAAAGTGGTGCAGCATCAGATCCGCTAGCTCACGCGCCCATACGAACCATTTTTCCTCAAATGTTGTCTGATAAAGTGCCAGCAAGCCGTCGGCCAAATACGCATAATCTTCCAGATAGGCGTTGAACTTTGCCTTGTGGCCCGCTTTCCAAGTTCGCAGCAATCGCCCCTTGGTGTCGCGCATGTTTTTATACAAAAAGATGGCGTTACGTTCGGCCGCTTGCACATAATCCGCCCGCTTGAGCACGCGCCCCGCCTCGGCAAACGCCGCCAACATCAGCCCGTTCCATGAAGTTAACACTTTGTCATCCAGCCCCGGCCAAACGCGCCTTGCACGGGCGTTATAAAGTGTTTTGAGTGCTGCATTCAGCTTTTGCTCGGCCGTTTGAACAGGCAAACCAAAGCGTGCCGCTACGTCAAGCAGGTCGCTTCGCAGCGTGTTGGGAATATTGTGATGTTCCCAGTTGCCATCGGCCGAAATGTCATAGCGAGCTTTGAATAAGGGGGCATCCTCGCCCAAAAGCGCATCAATTTCTGCCTCAGACCAAACGTAGAATTTGCCCTCAACCCCTTCGCTATCTGCATCAAGACTGCTATAAAAACCGCCGTCAGCGTGTGTTAACTCCCGCAGCGTCCAGTCAAGTGTTTCTTCAACGACACGCCGATAAAGGGGATTGTCCGTGACTTGATACGCATGTAGATAAACGCGGACGAGTTGCCCATTGTCGTACAGCATTTTTTCAAAGTGCGGCGCAAGCCAGCGCACATCGGTTGAGTAGCGGGCAAAGCCGCCTCCCACATGGTCATACATGCCGCCCCACGCCATATTGTCGAGCGTGACTTCCGCCATGTGTTGTGCCGTCTCGTTCTGATTAACGTGTGCCAAGTTGAGCAGAAATTCGATTGACGCCGACGGCGGGAATTTAGGTGCGCCGCCAAATCCCCCGCGTGAGAGATCAAATTGTTTGTCAAAGCCTTCCACCGCTCGTTCAAACAGCATCATGTCAAGTACAAACGCCTTGCCACCCAATACAACTTCCTGCTGGATGTGGTCAACAACCTGTTTTGCATTTTCTAACAAGCTCGCACGATTTTCCCGCCATGCGCTGCCCAAGCCGACGACAACCTGCTGCCAGCTCGTCAACCCTTGGCGCGGGTGTGGGGGAAAGTATGTGCCGCCGTAGAATGGCTCAAGCTGTGGCGTTAGGAACACGTTCATCGGCCAGCCGCCTTGCCCTGTCAATGCCTGCACTGCGCCCATGTAAATTGCGTCCAAATCAGGACGCTCCTCACGATCGACCTTGATGTTGATAAATTTAGCATTCATGTAGGCCGCCACTTCTTCGTCCTCGAATGACTCGTGTTCCATCACGTGACACCAGTGGCAGGCAGCGTAGCCGATGCTGATTAGAATCGGTTTATCCTCAGTTCGCGCCCTTGTGAGCGCCTCTTCACCCCATGGATACCAGTCAACGGGGTTATGGGCGTGTTGTAAAAGATAAGGGCTGGTTTCGTGTATCAGTCTGTTTGGCATAGTGTTGGTGGAATTTTCGGCTATTTTGAATGGTAAATCCCGATAGTCGTTTATTTTACTTGCATCTGACCAAATTGGTCTTATAATTTTCTAACAAGCTAGTAATTTTTCAGCTGAGCAAGAAAACTATATACATTTGGAGATTATAATGACAAAGGTTAAAAGTGTTGGCGTCGTATCTTTTGCTAAGGTGGCGGCTGTCATATATGGATTGATTGGTGTTCTTTACGGTGGGCTTTTCTTTTTAACATCACTTATTGGTGCCAGCTTTGCCGAAGAGTTAGGCATGGGTGGGTTTGGCATTCTTGGCGGACTTGCTGCGTTGGTTCTCATCCCTCTTTTATTTGCATTTATCGGATTTATTGGCGGGTTAATCGGCGGCTTTCTCTACAACATCGCGCTTAAATTCGCTGGTGGGCTGGAGATTGAGCTAGAGAAAATGTAAAGAGCAGGCCATAGATACTTGGTTTTCAGGATGCTTCCTGAAAACCAAACTATGCTGAGTTGTTTCGTTTCTAGATTTTTCCATGAGGTTCCAAAAAGTCTCTTTAATCTGGAAGTACGGATTGTCTTGTACGGTAGCTGATGCCGCGATAGTGGGCAATGGTGACATCGTCCTGATTGCGGACGACAACATCGCAGGTTGCGGTGCGTCCTTTATCGACAAGAACGGTGGCTTCGGCCGAAATTAGATCCCCCAACCTTGCTGGGTTGTTAAAAATAATATCGGCCGAAAGCGTCACCCCTGCCATATTTTGGGACATGCACGCATAAGCAAAGGCATGATCCGCCAGCGAAAAAATCAGTCCACCCTGACAAAACCCATGCCAGTTGACCATATCCTCACGCACGCGCATCTGCGCTGTGGCAGTTCCTACCCCCATTGCAACCAACTCAAACCCCAACAGCGTGATCAAACGCCGATCAACCTCTGATAAACGTTCACCGACTTTTTCTGCAAGCGTCATGTTGAGAGAGAGGGAATGGACTAAACAGTCCATTCAACCGATTATATTGAGCGGCGATCTTCAACGCGCTTGATTTTGCCGCCTTGGCTGCGTGGTGCTTCGCCTGGGGCAATGAGCGTCACGGTTGTGTTCAGACCCAGCGCATCACGCAAAATCCCTTTGGCCTTTGCCGCTAACGCAACGGCGTTCTCATCGTTTGATAGAGATGAAACGCTGCCCGCAAACGCTTGTGTCACTTCTGGCTGCACTTCAACCCGATCAAGTCGATTGTCTCGCGTGACAATCAAACGATAGTGGGGGGACAGTTCCTCCAGACCAATGAGCGCCGCCTCGATTTGGCTTGGGAAAACGTTCACACCGCGAATCACGAGCATGTCGTCTGAACGACCCAACACGCGACTCATCCGCGCGTGCGTTCGGCCGCAAATACACGTTTCATAGGTAATCGAGCATAAATCTTTCGTACGATAACGAATCAACGGCAGCGCCTGTTTGGTCAACGTGGTGAACACCAATTCGCCCACCTCACCTTCTGGCAGCACCTCGCCCGTTTCAGGGTTGATGATTTCCGCCAAAAAGTGGTCTTCCATGATGTGCATGCCGTCTTTTGCCTCGACACACTCGTTCGACACACCTGGGCCGATAATTTCGCTTAGGCCATAAATGTTGACAGCGTGCGCTTGCAGCTTCAACTCGATCTCAGCCCGCATCTGGTCGGTCCACGGTTCTGCCCCCAAGATGAAGGATCGCACGTTCAGGCTGCCGATGTTGATGCCCGCATCGATCAGCGCGTCGGCCAGCGTCAATGAATATGATGGGGTGCAGGCCATGATGTTTGTGCCAAAATCTTGCAGCAGCATCATTTGGCGTGTTGTGTTGCCGCCCGATACGGGGATTGTGTTGAGGCCCATCAGTTCCGCGCCATAATGCATCCCCAATCCGCCCGTAAACAGACCGTAACCATACGCATTTTGGAACATGTCGCCTGGAACCGCACCGCTCAGCGCAAACGAACGGGCAACCACTTCTGACCAAACGGCCAAATCGTCGCGTGTGTAGCCCACAACCGTTGGCTTGCCTGTTGTCCCAGAGGAGGCATGCACGCGCACCACTTCGTTCATCGGCACGGCAAACATCGCAAACGGATAGTTATCACGCAAATCAGTTTTGACCGTGAAAGGCAGTTTGCTCAGGTCGCGTAAATCTTTGATGTCGTTAGGATGAACCCCCGCCGCGTCAAATTGTGCCTTGTAAAACGGCACGCGCTCGTACACATACGCCGCCAGTTTAGCCAGTCGTTCGCTTTGCAGCGTCTCAAGCTGGCTGCGCTCCATCGTTTCAATCGCTTCGTTCCAAATCATCGATCCTTCTCCCATAGAGGTAGTCAGGCGGTCAGATGATCAGGTAGTTAGAGGCCATCTTTCCTCAAAACCCCGATCACCCAAAACCCTAAATCCCCTCTTAGCCTTCACTTGCGATCATCAATGTCAAAATATCGGCCGCAAAGCGATTCGCATCCTTGCCCGTTGCCGCCATTTCAGGGCTACGCATCGCTGTTTTGAAGGTCGCTTTGTCTGGAAAAATCATTTCGGCCATCAGGTAGTAGCCATTGCCTTGCAACGTGCGCGAAAAGCGCGTTAGGCGTGTTTCCTGTAGGCCGGGAATCGCATCAACCAGCAGAATATGATTGGCATATTCTGCTTCAAACGCATCAACATCATCAGGTTGGGTGTACATTGCAACAAGTTTCATGGGATTTCCTATTTGGCTGAACGGACTAAACAGTCCGTTCAACGGTTAATTTTTCAGTGGTTTGCCAGTTTTGAGCATATGATTGCGGCGGGCAATGCTGCGTTCGTTTTTAGCGAAACGGACTAAACAGTCCGTTCAACGGTTAATTTTTCGGTGGTTTGCCAGTTTTGAGCATATGATTGCGGTGGGCAATGCTGCGTTCGTCTTGAGCGAAACGGACTAAACAGTCCGTTCAACGGTCAATTTTTCAGTGGTTTGCCAGTTTTGA
>JBMZDF010000159.1:0-11614 GCA_049614105.1 Promineifilaceae bacterium (SeqCode) | reverse complement strand
GCCGTTGGCGCGTCTCCGTTAGAAAAGCTGGTTAATCTTTCGTCAATGATTACTTAAGCAGCAGAACGGTTTGAAATTTTTTTGCATGTTGGTCAATTGTTGCTGCCGACTTGCTAGAAATCTTAGGGCAAAAATCGCAGCGACGTCCGAACAGATTCCCACAAAAGGGTCATATCGGCGTTTGTCACATTATTGTCGATTGGGCTGCTCGTTAGGGAAAAGATTGTGTCATTGACCAGCATAATGACCACTTGACTTTCTTCTCTATCTGTCGGCAAGCCCGTCACGCCTACCGCAAATTGCCCTGCCAGCGTCAGTTCCTCATAGCTCAAGGTGAGTCGTTCAATATCGGCCGATGAGGTACGCGCCGCCACCTCGTCCGCAATCACCTGCTCAAGCGGACGCCCGTTGGCGCTGCCGCCGTTCACAATTTTGAGCGATGCCGCCAAATCGCGACCCTGACTGTTGCGGTTGGGGCCTGTCAGCAGAATGCTGCCCGAAAGCGTGTCGCGGCTTGCCTTAAATGGGGCCGCATGTAAAAAGCAGTAGTTGTCTATCGTATTCACAACCAAACTGCGATCCCGCGTTAACAGCGGACAATCGGCGGGGATGGTGTCTGGACCCATACCAGCCTTTGAGATCAACAACATATTGCCCTGTTCAGGGTCATTGACGGTGTAAACATACCGATCGGTGAGGTAAAGGTCCGTTTCCTCTCGTATGGCAACTGGCTTGTTATTGACAATACGATAGGTTGTAATTTTGCCGCCCGCCGCACCAAACCGTTCATATGCGGTAAGCGTCTGTGTGGTTGCGTTGACCAAGGGGGCAGGAATATGACGGTACGCATCGTCTAATAAAAACTGTCCGAGTGCAGGGTTATAAAGATAGTAGAGATAGGGAATACTTGGGCTGGCAGGTAAAAACTCTTGCAGCAGCAGATCATCAAACCCGTCAAAATTAACATCGACAAGGCGCAATCCCATTTCAGGGTTTTGCACATAGCTAAATGTGTCTAATCTAGAAGCCATCAACACCTGTTTGCCTTGAACAGAAGCGGTCATTCGCTTGACGTTAAACTCATCTGGGTTACGAGCTGCCCCATCTAACAAAATTTGTAAATTACCTAAAGGCATATGTCGACGGGTAATTGTCAGCGTTTCAGTTGCTGCCACATCTCCCAGCGGCATAATCTGAACCTCGATTGCATAGTTGGCGGCTGTGTTGGGGGCGGTGACGCCAACGACATAATCACCGCTGCTAGGCAGGATGCCGCGCCATTCGGCCGAATTTCCCCACATATTCAACAATGGATTCCCCGCAGCCGTTTCTAGCGTCAAATGCATCCCTTCCACGGGCGGCACAAGCGCCAGTCGTATTTCCTGCCCCTCCATCGCGCTCAACGTGTAGCGAGCCTGCCCCTGTGCAGCCAGTTCGCCCGCCAGACGTGCGCTGCTTGCACCTGGTGCAAACACAACGCGCGTGGTTTCTAGCGGGGGTGGCGGCTCTGTGGGCGCAACGACGGTGATGTTGATGCCTGAACTGTTGCGCGTGGGCAAGGGTATCGTCTGTTGAGGCACGAGGGGTTCCAACTCATTAGGCCGAACCACAATCAAAGGCGGCTCAGTTGCATTGGCTGAACTGGGACCCTGCGCAGTTTGTGGCAATATAGATTGGCATCCAAGCAACAGCAAAATTCCTATCAGAATCGAGAACATCCCTTTCATCATTACTCCTCATCACGGATCGAGCGATCGCATTGATGGTTTCTTAAAACCGAATGGTATGTTCGGCCGAAATAGATGTCAACTAGATGCGAAAGGATTTTGCATAGTTGTAATTAGCGGCCGAGGCCGTTACGCTGGGATGATTAGTGCATCGAGCATTATCGCCCCATTCGGCCGAACCAACAGCGGGTTTATATCGATTTCCCCAATCAAGTCACCTAGATCAGAGACAAATGTTGAGAAACGGAGCAGCGCGTCCGTCAGCGCCGCCTTGTCCGCAGCGGGACGTCCGCGCACGCCGTCAAGCAGCGCTGCACCTGTCAACTGTTGTGGCAAGGTCTGTGCATCGGCACGCGACAAAGGCGGCAGGGCCGTCACCGCATCACGATAAACTTCGACAAGTATTCCCCCCAACCCCACAAGCAAAAGCGGGCCAAACTGTGGATCTTGGGTCATTCCTAGAATCATTTCGACCCCTTTGCCCGTCACCATCTCCTGCACCAAGACGCGCTCGCCAAGCGTTTTGGCTAATGATTGATACGCGGTTGTAACGGCGTCGGCATTGGTCAGGTTGAGATAAATGCCGCCCACGTCGCTTTTGTGCATCACGTCGGGCATAGCCGTTTTCATAACGATGGGATAGCCGATGGTTTCGGCCGAAATCAACACCCCCTCCAACGAGTTCGCCTCAATTTCCTGCGTCACAGGCAACCCATACGCCCCCAACATCCGCTTGCTCACGCTTTCTGTCAGCGGCCCCGTCGCCTCTTTCAGTTGCTTGCGCAGGTGCGCCACCGTTGCCGCATCGGGTCGCCCAACAAATTCAGGCTCGCTAGACGGCTGTTGCAAAAACGCATTGAATGCGATTAGATGCTTGAAGGCCCGCAGCCCCGTTTCGGTTCCCATCAACACAGGAATGCCGTTCGCTCTGAGTTGCGCCATCAGTCCGTCGTGCGCCCCAGCGGTTAGATTGACCATTGCCGCGAAAGGTTTCGTCACCTGATTTTTGATGCTCAGCGCGGCGTTGACATAATCGTGTGACAAGTAGGAATCACGGGCCAGATCGACCGCCAGCACCAAGATGCCCGTTTGCGGGTCGTCGTGCATGGCAAGCAGACAGTTGCGATAGTTTTGTTCTACGGCATGTCCTGTCCCAAAGGCGTCGAGCGGGTTATCGGGATCGACGCCTTCGTCGAGGGTGTCGGTGAGGCGCGTATTTGTTTCGGCCGAAAATTCCGCAAACGCAACCCCAATATAGGTCGCGTGGTCAGCCACCATGCTGCGCTCACCACCCGACTCCATCAGCATTGCCAGTTCTGGACGCTCGATCCGCTGGATTTTGCTAAACAGTTCAACCGTATCCATCATTTCGTCCAGCGTTCGCACTTGCCGCACGCCGTAACGACGGAATAGCGCCGCGTAGGTTTCACCGCCACCCGCCAGCGCCCCCGTATGTGCCTGCGCTAGCTTTTGCCCACGTTCCGTCAGCCCCGTTTTGAGCGCCACGATCGGAATCTGTTTTTCGGCCGCTAGCTCCAACGCCGCAATAAATCCCTGCGGATCGCGCACCGTTTCTAAGTAAAGCGCCACAACCTTTGTTGTCTGATCGGTCAGCACAAAGCGCAAATAATCGGCCGCTGTGCAGCTCGTCTCATTGCCCGCCGACACAACATAGTTAAAGTTGACGTCGCGATTGTTTTGCGACATCGCATCAAACACAGTGCCGCTGTGCGTGATTAATGCGACATTTCCCGCTGGTTTTTCTGGATCAACGGGATACCCTGAGATCACAAAACGTTGCGGCAAATTGTAGACGCCCATTGCGTTTGCGCCGCAAATCGCCATGCTGTTTTCGCGGGCAAGTTTGGCAATCGCTGGCTCCAATTCGGGGTCGCGCCCTGCGCCGACGGTTGGGTCGCCAAAGACGATGGCCGCTTTGATGCCAAGTTCAATCGCTTCGTTGAGGATGCGCAGCAGGTGGTGGTTGGCAACGGCAAGCGCGATGCACTCTGGGGGAGTGGGGATGGCGGAGAGGGAGGGGTATGCTTTTCGGCCGAAAATCTCCCCATGTCGTGGATGCACGGGATAGACCGCCCCTGCAAATTCCAAATCAATCAAGTTTCGCAGCACGTAGCCGCCAAAACTGCCCTCTTTCGGGCTAGCCCCTACAACCGCGACCGACCGCGCCGCCATCAACGCCTGCATCGAAGAATGTGCTATTGCACCATTTGAAACTGTCATATCCTGTATCCTCAGATATTAAAAAGATGAGGCGACTGAGCAAGCGATTTTGATACCTGATCAAATCGAACTCAATCACCTCACCCCTATATTTCACTCTTAGCTAAGAAAATCACAATGAGTCATTGACGAAAACCCCAGCGGTGCAGATTTATGCAGATGGGCTTTTACCACCAGAGAAGTTGAACTTCTGAGTAAATGCGTAAATCCTAACGCTTTTTCTCATATGGGCGCAACAACGAGCGTGAAATAATGTGGCGTTGAATCTCGCTCGTGCCGTCCCAGATGCGCTCAACGCGGGCATCACGCCAGAAACGTACAACGGGATTCTCCTCTGACAAACCCATGCCGCCGAAAATCTGGATCGCGTCATCCGTCACTTTTGCCAGCATTTCAGAGGCAAACAGCTTCGCCATTGCGAAATCCATATCTTGCGCCGTGCCTTGATCGGCACGCCACGCCGTTTCCAGCGTCAGCAAATCGGCCGCACGAATATTCATCGCCATATCAGCTAGCTTAAACGACACCCCTTGGAATTTGCCAATTGGCTTGCCAAACTGTTCACGCTGCACAGACCATTCAGTACACAGCTTCAATGCTCGCTGCGCCTTGCCCACACACTGCGCCGCCACGGTCAGGCGTGTATTGCCCAGCCATTCGCCCGCCACGTCAAACCCTTTGTGTAGCTCGCCCAAAATATTGGCGGCTGGCACACGCACGTTGTCAAAGTTCAAAATGCAGTTGTTATAGCCGCGATATGACACAACATCATAGCCTGGATCAACCCGTACGCCGGGCAGATCAAAATCAACTAAAAACGTTGTGATCAGCCCGCGTGTGCCGCGTGACGTCTCTTTTTCGCCCGTTTTGACAAACAGCACCACATAATCCGCCACGTCCGCATGGCTGATAAAATGCTTCGTGCCGTTAATGAGGTAGTGATCGTCACCATCTGGCACGGCGGTCGTCGTCATGCCGCGCACGTCAGACCCTGTGTCTGGTTCGGACATTCCCAAGCAATCATGCCGCTTGCCCTCGATCGTGGGAATCAAATATTCCTCGATCTGTTTGCCCTTGCACGCCCGTAAAATATTGCTGGGGCGCGTCACAAAATGGCTGAGTGCATAGCTCGTTTTACCAAGCTCACGCTCCATAATCACAGAGGCGACGTTATCCAAATCGGCCGCGCCATACTCTTCGGGCATATTGGCAGCATAAATGCCCGTCTCAAGCGCCTTTTTCTGAATCATTGCCGCCAACTCTGGGCTGACCGCATCTGCTTTTTCAACTTCATCCTCATGCGGGATGAGTTCATTTTCGACAAATGAGCGCATCATGTCCGCGATCATTTCTTGTTCATCTGTTAGTTTGAAATCCATTGTTTGGTATTCCGTATCTGATGCTCGGTATTCCGTATTTGGTGTCACTTGACTGGATACCGACTATTTCTTTTTTATCTGCATGTGCCGCCCTGCATTTGCTGGACGCGGCAGCGATTGATGGCTGCTGTAAATGGCGCTGAGTGCTTGATAGATTTGAGGTTGGATGGGGCTTGATCGGCCGATAGTTAGATCCACATGAATCAACATATGCTCATGTGTGCTGAGCAGCTTGCCACTTTCTGCGTTAAACATCTCTTGGAAAAAATGAATTCGCTTGTGATCAAAATCGAGCAGTTGCAGCGTAAAGCGCAGCGGATCATTTTTGACCGCCTGCCCCAAATAGTTCATGTGAACTTCGGCCGTAAAAAACGAGTTCCCCGATGCACGATACGCTTCATCCACACCAATGTAACGATAAAACGCATCATACGCCTCGCCAAACGCCCATAAAAAGGCGCTATCCGTCATGTGATCGTTATAATCGATCCATTCCTGCGCAACCCTGCACGTGAAAAGCGTCAGCGGCGCAGGAACCGCGACACCAGTTTGCCAACGTGGCCCATCGGTGCGCGAGCTAAAATAATCGTCACTGGTTGCAGTTGCAATTTTGCGGCTCATTATTTTCTCTATAGTTGAAGCCACAGGCCAATATCAAAAAGCACGCTTAGGCGTGCTCCATGATTCATAACAGCAGGGTGATTAATCACTCTGTTGCTGCTGCTGTTGTTTGGCGCGTGCCGCTTTGTTGCCGATGTGCCACAGTTTGCTTTGCTCAAAGATTTCGAGCATCTTGATCAGCAGATCGTCGCGTTCCGCTTCAAGCTCGGCAATGGGCGTGTGCTCGGTCAGATTTTCGCAGCCTTCGACAATTTTCTGCGATAGCTCATCTGTCAGCTCTGGCGGTTCGAGGAAGGTCCACGGGGCTTGCAGCGAGGGGCCAAACTGGTGAATACAGTGCGCCATGCCGCCTTCGCCGCCCGCAAGGTGCAGCACCGTCAGCGGTCCCATGAACGCCCAACGCAAGCCGGGGCCATAACGTACCGACATGTCGATCTCTTCGACCGTTGCCATGTCGTTGTCGATCATGTGCAAAATTTCGCGCCAGACAGCTTCCATCAAACGGTCGGCAACAAACCCTGGCACTTCTTTTTTGAGCTTGAGCGGCTGTTTGCCGCCGTGTTGATAAAAATCAACCGCCCATTGATGTTCTTCATCCGTTGTTTCTGGCCCTTTGACCACTTCAACAACGGGCATCAAATACACGGGGTTAAACGGATGTGCGACCACTGCGCGACCGGGATGCTGCATTTCGACCGCCATTTCGCTCATCATGTAGCCAGAGGTGCTGCTGCCGATGATGGTGTCAGGTGGGCAAGCGGCGTCGATCGCTTTGAGCGTCGCGATTTTGATCGGCAGGCGCTCGGGCGTGTTTTCCTGCACAAACTGCGCGTCGGCAACCGCCTCCTCTAATGTAGAGACAAAGGAAATGTTAGCGGGACTTGCGCCTGGATACATGCCAAGGCGTTCGAGGCTGGGCATGATAGTTTTGACTAAACGTTCGCGAAATTTTTCTTCAGCATCGGGGGCGGGGTCCCACATTTTAACGGTCATGCCGTTGCGCATAAAGTGGGCGGCCCATGCGCCACCGATGACGCCTGCGCCGACGATGCCGACGCGGGTGACTGCGTTGGGGTTTGGTCGTGTCATTTTATTTTCCGAGGGAGAATAATTAATAACTAACTATTATCAATTATTTCTTTTTAACCGCTCGCACAGCACGCCCCACTGCGTGAGGAATTGGAGCGTTGGCGTGTTGTTGAGCTAAGGCTTCGACAGCAGTGTAGAAATCATCGGGCATCGGCCGAACAGCGTTCTCATTCTGCACATAATGCAGCATCATTGTCTCGCCAGACGCCGCTTTGTACCCTTTTTCGCCATGATAGAGCGTCGAGAAAAGATGCACACGTTTGCGGTCGTGGCTCACGATTTGCGTTTCAACCCGAATCGGATCGCCCAGCTTGAGTTCGCTGGCATAGATAATGTGCGTCTCAACCGAGTAGAACGTCCCAGAGGTACGCGCCATATACTCGATGCCGCCCATATCTTTGATTAGTTGTTCGGCCGCCTGATCAATCACAACGTTGTAGTAGCCAGCGTTCATGTGGCCGTTGTAATCGATCCAAGCTTCTTGGACACTGGTGTTGAAGAGGGAGAGGGACATGGGGGAGTGATGAATGATGAATGGTGAATGAAGAAATAAAGGAGCTACTTTTTTCTTCATTCAAACCTCTTCATTCGCTTTTAGAATTTGACGTTTTCGCTGCCTTTGAGGCCCATACGTTCGCGTGCTTCCTCGGCCGAAGCATAGCCCAGACCCAACTCGTTAAAAATGCGAATGGTCTTTTCAACATATTGGGCGTTGTTTTCAGCCAGCTTGCCCTTTGCGATATAGAGATTGTCCTCCATCCCGACGCGGACGTTCGTGCCCATCATTGCGCCAACCGTGATCAGGTTGAACTGGTGACGGCCGCCGCCTAGCACAGAAATCTCAACATCATCACCCAACAGACGTTTTGCAGTGCGAATCATAAACACAACATTGTCAATGTCTGGACCAATACCGCCCAACGTGTTCATAACCATTTGCACCATGATTGGGCCTTTGACCAGACCCATGTTCTGGAAATAAGCTAACGTGTAGAGATGACCCACATCATAGGCTTCAAATTCGAGGCGTGTGCCCGTCTCGTTTTGCAGGAACTTGAGCATATACTCAATGTCGGCAAAACTGCTTGCAAATGGTTCGGTGCGGGTTGATTCAAGGTAGGGGCGTTCCCAATCATGCTGCCACTTCCCTTCATATTTTGGAATCATAGGGAAGCCGCCATAGTTCATCGTGCCGAGGTTGCATGAACATAGTTCTGGCTGCAAAACACGCACAACATTCAGACGCTCGTCAATCGTTTGGCCTGTTGCACCACCCGTCGTCATGTTGACAATCGCGTTTGTCTCCGCCTTGATAGCGGCTGCATATTCACCAAAAATCTCAGGGTTGGATGAAGGACGACCATTGTTTGGATCACGACCATGAATATGGATAATCGCCGCGCCTGCATTTGCCGCGTCAATCGCGTCGGCAATAATTTCGTCTGGCTTGATGAGAAAATGGGGCGACATTGATGGGGTAAAGCTTGCGCCAGTGACGGCGGCAGTGATGATTACATTTTTTGCCATGTGAGCTATTCCTGTGGGGAAGAAAAACTAAGACTGTGAACAGTGTTCTATATTCACCATTCATCATTCATCATTTTCTTCATCTTCCTTCTCGTGTTGACGAACTAGGTGTTGTTCGTTATAGTGTTCCATTAGATGGAACTGTTCTGTTGTGTGCAACTGCGTGAAATAGTAGCATAGGCAGAATGGTCAGTCAATATGTTTATTTACAGAACTCATTGGCAGTTAAGTAGGGTATAAAAAGTTTCGATCAATAATCAGACGCCCCAGCGGGGCGTCTCTACAGGTTAATGTCTCTGGTAGAGACGTCGCCGTTGGCGCGTCTCTGTTAGAAAAGCTGGATATTTTTCGTCAATCATTACTTGTGCTTTACTTATTCATCATCCATCACAACCTGTCAGTTAGTAGAAAGCTAAAAAACGGATAATAGAGCATGAAGTTGTTAGAGCGGGCTTTTGGGATTTTGCAGGTGGTTGCGGACGCGCCAAACGGTGTCGGCGTGATTGCGGTTGCAAAGCAGATGGATTTGCCTAAGAGCACGGTTTCACGGATTTTAGTTGGATTAGAGGCGCAGGGTGCGGTGATGCGTTCGGCCGAAAATCAGTTCACCATCGGCCGCACCATCACCCAACTTGCCGCCCAACAATCATTTGCCCAATCGCTCTCCGCGCTTGCTCGCCCCATCTTGCAACAGATTGCAGAGGAGACAGGTGAGACAGTTGCGATCTGCGTCCTAGACGGGCTGAAATCGTACTATTTGGATCACGTCCAGAGTCGGCAACATGCGGTGCAGGTACGCGACTGGAAAGGGGAGCATGTGCCGCTGCATGCAACTTCATCAGGCAAGGTGTTTTTGGCTTGGGGTTCGGCCGAATTAGTCAACAGCGCCCTCGCCAAACCACTACACAAAAATACAAGCCACACCCTCATCTCGCAATCAGCCCTGCGCCAACAGCTAACCCAAATTCGCAAGCAAGGATACGCCATCTCTGACGAAGAATTTGTCGATGACATCTACGGACTGGCCGTCCCCATTCTCGCGGCTAACCAAACAATAGTAGCCGCGCTCAATTTGTACGGACCAACCTACCGTTTTGCCACCTCGAACCAGCAGAACACCCATATCCCCATCATTCAACAAGGCGCTCAAAAGTTAGCGGCGCTGTGGCAGCGTCAATAATCATTGACGAAAACCTCAGAGGTTTTTATGCACAGAGTAGCGTAGACGACAACAAACCTCTGAGGTTTATTGAGCGAAAATTTTAGCGATCTGCTTAAAAGTAAAAGCGGCGCTGGATTCCCAAACATGCTATGAAGCTTAAACATTTGTTCCCCATTTTGCTCTGTATATCCCTGTATGCTATTTATTCATCTACCTTTACAAACGAATATCTGAGAGGTGATGAGTGGGATGTGATTGGAAAAGAGGGCGATTTGCTCTATCAAACGGCCATATGGGCGTTAAAGTTTGGTCGGCCGCTGGCTGCGCCGCTTAACCGACTGGGTTATGTGTTTGTTGGGGTCAATCCAGCGCGAGTACAGATTATTCGGTTTATCAACTGGGCTGGAATCACGTCTGTTGCGCTTGTGTTCTTGCACCTGTTCACGCTGCAAACCAAGCGACCTAAATTTTCATTTCTGGTTGTCTTGTTCTATTTTTCAACCATTCCGTGGCAAGGTCTCCAAGGCTATAGTTTGCAGACCGCCTCAGCAACCGTGCCAACCTGTTTGTTGAGTATGCTGGCGTTTTATTTGCACTTTTACGTGCCAAGAAGCAGTCGCCGCAAGCAGTGGAGCATCACCTTTATTTTGCTCTTTTTGGCAATGCACACGTTTCAAATTTACACGTTCCTGCCGATTGTGTTGGTTTGTTATTGGGCGTTGAGCGATTGGGAAAAGTTCCAAACGCAAATCATTTCATACCTCGCCATTTCTGGCGCGGTGTTTATCGTCTCGCTGGGACTCTACAAAATCGGATTAAGCTATTTGCACTCACGCGGTATGAGTGGGTATGTCATGGGTGAGGCTGGGCTGGCGGCGCTATCTGATGCGCCTTTGGCGGTTCTTGTGACGGTCATAAACCCGCTAAACTATTGGAGCGCGTTTAGGTTATGGTCCTTCCCGTTTCCCTTTCACAGCATTCCTCAGCTATCGTATCAAACAAACCAAGCAATGGGCATGATCCTGATGGGGCTTTGGACAACGATGCTCACGGGCGCATTTTTGCTTGAGTATCGACAGAACGACATTAAAAAGTGGCTGGCATTTCTTGCCTGTTTCGGTTTTGGGGCAACTTGGTTGATAGTCGCATCGCCCACCTACATTTCTAGTCACCGCCCGCATATTCTCATGATCCTGATGGGGGTGGTGGTTTTTTCACTAGCCTATACGCTACAGCTATTTGCAAAACGGTATGCGTGGATGCAATCAACCCGATTCAAGGCGGTCGCGCTTGGTATCGTGGCGTATGCCGCATTTGGTGCTCAATCGAATGTCTATCGCGGGGTTGTTCTGAACTGGGGGGGCAAGATCGATTTCATTCGTGCTGAGTTGGCGACCTCCCCTTCGCACGATTTTCAAGAAATTATTGTCCTTGGGCCAAACGGGTCGCCCGCATGTTTTGAGCCTTGTGGCGCATGGTTTGGAACGGCTGTCCCGCTTCACAGGATCAGCAAACCGCAGATTTACAATTATGCGATGGCGACGTCTGGGATTGACCCTGAGGGCAAGCAGTTCACTTTTCTGCCTGAGTCGTTTGATGCGGGCGGCAATGCTGTTGTGATTGACTGGAGCAAGTATGTGCGTGCAAAGTCACTTTACCCTTAGCCGCAGGACGTTTATTTTGGATCGGTGCTAAAGATAGGGTTATGTGAGCCAATCTTCGTTCTAATTGGCAAAGGGCTTTTGTTTTATCTGCAAATTGCCCTTGCCTCACCTATTTCCTTTCGATATAATCTCAATCCGTTTAGGGCCTAGTAGCTCAATTGGCAGAGCAAGCGACTCTTAATCGCTAGGTTGTAGGTTCGAGTC